>NZ_CVPE01000005.1:300000-556160 GCF_001049895.1 Rubeoparvulum massiliense | reverse complement strand
TATTAGGCACGCCGCCAGCGTTCGTCCTGAGCCAGGATCAAACTCTCCGTAAAATACGTGAGCTTGATTGCTCAAAATAAATCAACTGGTCCGCTTCTTTTCCATTGTTCAGTTTTCAAAGAACGACTTGGCGCTTTAGCGCCTTAGCGTTACTTGTCCTTTAGGGCAAAGAACGACGGTTCGCATATATCATTTATTTATCTCGCGCTCCTGCAACCGGAGGTTGCGGTGTCGCGCTACGATAAAAGAAATGATATATTGCTCACAGAGCATGAAAAAGCTGTTGGTGATGCTCTGTAGTTTTCATCGGTGTTGCAACAGGATGTTGCGATTGTAGCCGATGTTCTTGTGTTGCCGTTTATCGCGGCAACAAAAACTATATTAACATAAAGTATGATCTTATTGCAAGCTTTTTTATCGAAAAGATCGCGATTAAATGATTTCTAAAATATGCAAATCACGATGGAGATTTAAATCAATGATATTCCCATTCACTTCGATCATTGGCCGTGTTGGGGCATAGGAGGTAATAAAAATAATCTTGCCGATCTCTCCATTGTTTAGCTTAACTACTTCACCAACCGAAAGATCCATCATATTGCGAACAAAGATATGTACGAGATTTGGATCAAGACGTCCAAATGCATCATTGAGTAATTGATCGAAAACCAAGAATGGAGAGCTCCCTTTCCGATAAACACGATTGGATACCATAGCATGGTAAATGTCACAGATGGCGATGATCTTGCCATAGGGATGGATTTTATCACCTGTCAGTCCAAGGGGATATCCTGTTCCATCTTCTCGTTCATGATGCTGTAGGGCAGCTAATGCAACACCACTAGATAGGCCAGGTGTATCTTTCAAAATTTGATACCCTAAAACGGTATGCTGTTTCATCTCTTCATATTCTGCTTGTGTAAGTGCTCCTGGTTTCTGCAGGATGGTCGAATCGATCTTACTCTTCCCGATGTCCAAGAGCATCCCTGCTAAAGCAATTTGCATCTGTTCATTTTCAGGGAGACCTGACCATTTAGCTAGCATTGGAGCTAATATGGCAACTGCTGTGGAATGATGATAAGTATATAAGTCAACATTACGTACGGTTTCGATACTCATCATTAAACTTGGTGAAGTGGAAACCTGTTGTAGCATATTCTCAAGGTTTTTTCGAATTTCTAATACAGGAACCTTCCCACCAGTTTGAACATGAATCATCACTTTCTCAATTAACTTAACGCTCTCTTCATACTCTTTCTTCCATTCTTCTTTCATCCTCTGGATTTGTTCTGAAGAAGTAATGGCTTGAGGCTGAACAGTTGCTGGTTGAGTTGAAGTGTCTACTTGCTTATTCGCAGTTTTCACTTGAATTTTTTTGTCTATTTGAATACGAATCTTATTTATCTTAAATGCTTTTAACATTTCTTTTTCTCGTTGGCCTATGGTGCGCCCCCGCTCCAAAAGTAAAGCACCTAGAGGAGAATAGACTGGAACAGCCAAGATACTTCCTACAGGAACTGAAAGTAATTCCACTTCTTTTTCTTCAAACTGGCCTTCGCTCACAACTTTTTGAAAATTGGTCTCCATCTTTTTTCCTCCATTCCCCTATTACTTATATTCTATATAGATTTCAAGTTTCAAGCAATTAGAGAAAAAGAATGCAGGATAAAACTCCTGCATTCTTTCTAATATAGAAGAATATTATTATTTTTACACTTCTTCCTCATCATCTTTTTGAACGAGAGCTACGGTAGCTACTTCTTGTTCGTCCTCTACCTTCATGACACGAACGCCTTGGGTATAGCGTCCCATCGTAGAGATTTCTTCAGTCGAGACTCGGATAATTACACCGGTTGCAGTAACGACCATTAGATCGTCTTGTTCACTGACGACCTTCATACCAACAAGAGGACCTGTTTTATCGGTGACGTTCATCGTCTTAATACCTTTTCCACCTCTGGTTTGCTGACGATATTCATCGCTATAGGTACGCTTACCATACCCATTCTTCGATACGGTTAAGACCGTCGTATTTTCACGAAGAATGCCCACATCGATCACATAATCGTCATTATCAAGGGTAATTCCCTTAACACCTGTGGCAGAACGTCCCATTTCTCGTACATCCGTCTCATTGAAATGAATGGACATCCCTTGTTCAGTTCCAAGGATAATAGATTGTGAACCATCGGTGAGCCTTACGCCGATCAACTCATCACCTTCACGGAAGCTAATAGCGATCAAGCCATTTTTACGACAGTTAATATATTTATCCAAGGATGTACGCTTAACAATACCTTCTTTCGTTGCAAAAAGGAGAAAATGATCGCTGCTAAATTCCTTGACAGGAATCATGGCAGTTATCCGCTCACCCTTTTCAATCTGAATGAGGTTGACAATGGGTAAGCCTTTGGCGGTGCGCCCCATTTCTGGTACCTCATATGCTTTTAGTCGGTAAGCTTTTCCTAGGTTGGTAAAGAACATCAGATAATCATGGGAGTTAGTAATATACAGATGTTCAACAAAATCATCCTCTTTGGTGCTCATACCTTGAACACCTTTACCACCACGCTTCTGACTCCGATAGGTATTAACTGGTAAGCGTTTAATATAGCCTTGGTGGGTTAATGTAATAACCACATCTTCCTCAGGGATTAAATCCTCATCAGCAATTTCATGCTCACCAATAGTGATGCTCGTTCTACGAGGATCTCCATACTTATTTTTGATCTCTGTAAGCTCCTCTGAGATAATGCCGAGGATCCGATTTTCATCAGCTAGAATAGCGCGGAGTTCAGCAATTTTGATCTGTAGATCCTCATACTCATCTTGTAATTTTCCTCGTTCTAATCCTGTTAAACGCTGCAATCGCATATCAAGGATCGCTTGTGCCTGCTCATGACTTAGCTCAAACTCACCCATCAACGCATCTCTTGCTTCCTCAGCTGTCTGGGAGGCACGTATTAATTCAATCACGCGATCAATATGATCCAGAGCAATTAATAATCCCTGAACAATATGTGCACGTGCTTCTGCTTTATTTAGATCAAATTGTGTTCTCCGACGGATAACATCTTGTTGATGTTTAACATACTCTTCAAGAATTTGCTTAATATTCAATGTCTGTGGCGTCCCATTAACCAGGGCTAACATGTTGATACCGAATGAGGCTTGAAGAGCAGTATGCTTATATAAATTATTTAATACAACTTGTGGAATGACATCTCGCCGTAATTCAATGACCATCCGCATTCCATCGCGGTCCGATTCATCGCGTAAATCTGTAATCCCATCGATCTTTTTATCACGTACTAACTCAGCAATTCGCTCAACCAGCTTTGCTTTATTCACTTGATAAGGTAGTTCACTTACAATGATCCTACTCTTACCATTACTCATCTCTTCAATTTCTGTACGTGCACGGATGAGAACAGTTCCTCTCCCCGTACGATAAGCCTTCTTAATGCCATCTTTTCCTAATATCATCGCTCCTGTAGGAAAATCTGGTCCTTTAATAAAATACATTAACTCATCGATGGACATATCTGGATTCTTAATTAGTGCAAGAATTCCATCCGTCACTTCACGTAAATTATGTGGTGGAATATTGGTTGCCATCCCTACTGCAATCCCAGCTGCTCCATTTACGAGGAGATTAGGAAAACGCGCAGGTAGAACAACAGGTTCCTGTTCTTTTCCATCATAGTTATCCTGAAAATCAATGGTTTCTTTGTTAATATCCCGTAGCATTTCTAGGGTGATTTTGGCCATACGCGCTTCTGTATAACGCATAGCAGCTGGAGCATCACCATCTACCGAACCAAAGTTACCATGCCCATCCACGAGCATATAGCGGAATGAAAAATCTTGCGCCATTCGAACCATGGCATCGTAAACTGAAGCGTCACCATGGGGGTGATACTTCGCAAGAACATCCCCGACAACACGTGCTGATTTACTGTACCCTTTATCAGGCGTCATGCCTAATTGATTCATGGAATAAAGAATCCGCCGATGTACTGGCTTCAATCCATCACGTACATCTGGTAAAGCCCGACTCACGATGACACTCATCGCATAATCGATGAATGAATTTTTGACTTCATCGTTTAAATTTATTTCCTGAACTCTAGGTACTTGAAATTCTGCCATATTTGTACCCCCATACTATTCATTCTCCTACAAACCATCTTCCATAAAGTTTGTAGCGATTATATATCTAGATTTCGTACGTATTGTGCATGTTCTTGAATAAATTCTCGACGTGGCTCTACGCGGTCGCCCATTAATGTATCAAAAATCTCATCGGCTTGAATCGCATCATGAATGGAGACTTGAAGGATCATCCGACTTTCAGGATCCATGGTAGTTTCCCACAATTGGGAAGGATTCATTTCCCCCAAACCTTTGTACCGTTGGATTTCCAACTTATCTCCCATCTCCGCTTTAATCACGTCTAAATGCTGATCAGTATAAGCGTAGCGGATTGTTTTCCCTTTTGTTACTTTATAGAGCGGTGGTTGTGCGATATAAACATAGCCTGCTTCAATTAAAGGCTTCATAAAGCGGAAGAAGAAGGTCAATAGCAAGATTCGAATATGAGAACCGTCCACGTCCGCATCGGTCATGATAACTAATTTGTGATAACGTGCTTTGGTAATATCAAAGTCCTCTCCAATCCCAGTCCCCATCGCCGTTATCAAAGCACGAATTTCATTATTCGATAGAATCTTATCAAGTCGGGCCTTTTCTACGTTTAAGATCTTACCACGTAGTGGAAGAATGGCCTGAAATTCTCGATCCCGTCCCTGCTTAGCAGAGCCACCAGCAGAATCCCCCTCGACGATGAACAGTTCACTTTTGGAAGCATCCTTACTAGAACAATCCGCTAATTTCCCAGGTAATGAACTTACTTCGAGAGCATTTTTTCTTCTGGTTAATTCACGAGCCTTCCGCGCTGCTTCTCGAGCACGAGCAGCCTGCAAGGCCTTATCAATAATCTGTTTACCAACTTGAGGGTTATGCATTAAAAAGTCGGAAAACTGTTCAGAAAAGATGGTATCAACAATCCCACGAACTTCACTGTTCCCCAATTTTGTTTTAGTTTGACCTTCAAATTGTGGATCACTAATTTTTACACTGACAATGGCTGTTAATCCCTCACGTACATCATCACCGGTTAGATTATCTTCATTTTCTTTAATTAAATTGGATTTCCGACCATAATCATTGATCACTCGAGTCAAAGCACTCTTAAAACCAGCCTCGTGTGTTCCCCCTTCATGGGTGTGAATATTATTGGCGAAGGAGAAGATATTGCTACCATAAGAAGTATCATATTGAAGAGCAATCTCAATGATTATATCTTCTTTCTCGATCTCCATGTAGAAGGGATCTTTATGAATCAGTTCACGATTTCGATTCAAATATTTTACGAAGGAGATGAGTCCACCTTCAAAGTGAAACTTCTCTTTCTTCCCTTCATTTCGCTTATCGGTTAAGTTGATCACGAGCCCCTTATTTAAAAAGGCTAACTCTCGAATCCGTGATTGAAAAATTAAATAATCAAACTCTGTTGTCTCAGTAAAGATCTTGCAATCGGGTTTAAAGGTAATTTTAGTACCATGCTCCTCTGTGGTGCCTAACTCTTCAATATTCTTAACAGGAGCACCATACTCGAAACGTTGGTGATAGATTTTGCCATCGCCGCCGTACTCTTTCCCGCCACGTTTTACTACGACTTCAACCCATTCTGATAAAGCATTCACAACAGAGACCCCAACACCATGTAACCCACCAGAAACCTTATATCCTCCACCACCAAATTTACC
The DNA here is from genome assembly GCF_001049895.1 of Rubeoparvulum massiliense. Classification (GTDB taxonomy): domain Bacteria; phylum Bacillota; class Bacilli; order Rubeoparvulales; family Rubeoparvulaceae; genus Rubeoparvulum; species Rubeoparvulum massiliense. Next base: position 550,329 of record NZ_CVPE01000005.1, on the reverse strand, counting down.
ACCAGCATGGAGAACAGTCATAATGGTCTCAAGCGTTGATTTACCTGTCTTTGGGTGAATGTCTGCAGGGATACCACGGCCATTATCAATCACCGTTACACTATTATCTTCATTGATGAAAACATCGATGGTATCACAGACACCAGCCATCGCCTCATCAATACTATTATCAACCACTTCCCAAACAAGATGATGGAGACCACGGCTGGATGTAGACCCAATGTACATACCTGGACGTTTGCGTACAGCTTCAAGCCCTTCTAGTACCTGGATCTGACTAGCATCGTAATTATTTACATTATTCGTCACGTTACCCTCACCTACTTCGTAAAAATTCTATGAATTTCAATTGGAAACGATGGTACCGTCTTGAACTTTAAAAATCTCTCGATCAGGCAAGTGTTTCAGTTGAACTCCATCAAGGCTAGTACTGGTGACAAAGGTCTGAACCTTATCCTGAATCGTAGTAAGCAAATGGGTCTGCCGTATTTCATCCAGCTCTGATAGGACATCATCCAACAATAGAAGTGGGTAATCACCCACTTCATGATAAATTAATTCAATTTCTGCCAATTTTAAAGATAAGGCAGTGGTACGTTGTTGTCCTTGAGAGCCAAAGGTTTGGACATCAATCTGATTAATCCGGAATGTTAGGTCATCGCGATGCGGACCATGAAGACTCGTACCGCGCTCCAGTTCTTGTTTCGCCTTCCCCATCAGTTCTTGATAAAAAATCTCTCTTGCCACATCTTCCATCATTCCAGCTAATACTTTCGATTCACTTTTATAGGTAATACATAGCTCTTCTTTTTCTTGGGTTATTCCAGCATGTATACCTGCAGCCCACATTTGTAGTTGAGCAATGTATTGATACCGTTTTAGCATAATCTTAACCGCAAATTCGGTCAATTGTTGGTTCCAAACATCTAGCATCACCATTGCATTCTGCTTTTGCTCTCTCTTGGCCAGCTTTAGAAATTGATTTTTCTGTTGTAATAATTTTTGATACTGGGATAAATAATGAAGATAGAGCGGGCTGAGCTGACCAATTTCCATATCCATAAAACGACGGCGATGTTGTGGGGAACCCTTCACTATGGATAAGTCTTCGGGTGCAAACATGACCACATTGCAAGCCCCGATATATTGACTGAGTCGCCGTTGCTCAAGTCCGTTTTTTCGAACCTTCTTACCCTTCTCTGCTATGATTACTTCTAAATCTAAGCTCTCTTCTCCTCTTTTTATTTCCCCTGTAATTTTTGCAAAGGGTTGGTTCCAACCGATCAATTCCTTGTCACGAAACGTTCGATGTGATTTAGTCATGGCCATCACATAGATCGCCTCTAAAAGGTTGGTTTTTCCCTGGGCATTCTGTCCGACAAACAGATTAACCTGATGGGTAAATGGTAGTTCCAGCCTATGATAATTACGAAATGATTGGAGCAATATTTTGGCTAAGAACAAAGAAGCCCCTCCTACTCTTTCGAGATCAGATAAAAAACTTCCACCCCTGGAACCTCAATGCGATCCCCAACATGTAACTTGCGTCCTCTTCGAGTTTCCAACTCATCATTTACCATAATGTTTGCATTGAGTAAATAATGCTTTGCTTCTCCGCCAGTTTGAATAACGCCCTGCCATTTTAAAAAGTGACCTAGTGTAATATTTTCATCCTCAAGCATAACTTTCTTCATGTAAGTTCCCCCAAATTATAATGTGCGTAGAGGCAAGATCAATTGTGTCACCCATTGGTGATCCTTTGCATGTAAAACAAATGGACGCATCGCTCCAGAGAAACCAATACGGACTTCATCACTGTCTATGGCACGTAAGGCATCGAGCATAAATTGCGCATTAAAAGAAATTTTTAGTGGTTCTCCATTGCTTTCATTAGCATCTAAACGTTCAACTGCTTTCCCGATCTCTGGAGAATAGGACATTAATTCCAATTGTGATCCCTCTATCGATAACTTTACCACATTGGATTTGGAATCACGTGATAATAAGGCAACCCGTTCAATGGCAGCAAGAAAATAATCGGTATCCACAATGATTTCGGTTTGGCTGGTTTGTGGAATAAGACGCTTTGTTTCTGGATAATTACCCTCTAGTAAGCGGGAATAGAACATAATTTCATCTTGTCTAACATAGAGTTGATTATTAGTTACCATCACATCGACGAGACGATCATCATCCTCAAGGATCTTATGTAGCTCATTGCAACTTTTAGCAGGTACAACAATATTATCAAATTGCAGATCGTCTGCAGCTTCAATTTTCGATTGTCGATAAGAGAGACGATGGCTATTGGTTGCAGTAAATGCCAACATATTATTGGCACAATCCCACTTCACCCCAGTAAGAATAGGGCGTGTCTCTGTTGAAGCAGCTGAAAAGACAGTTTGACGAATCATGGTTTTTAGTAGGCTACTAGGGATGCGGAAGGATTGACTGCCGATCAGTTCAGGGAGCTTGGGATACTCTTCTGGATCCATCCCATTCAAGTTAAATTCTGCTTGACCACTTCGGATCGTGATTCCTAATTGATCGTGTACTTGAATTTCCACTTCATCACCAGGTAATTTTCGAACAATCTCTGTGAAAAATTTTGCAGGTGCTACGATACTACCTAGTCTAGCCATTTTCACATTTGTTTTTTCATCAGTTTCATTGAGAATTTTACATTGGATCGAAATATCTGAATCACTTCCCACAAATGAAACGCTATCTGTAGTCGCTTCGATCTTGATCCCAGTCAAGATAGGAATTGTTGTACGTGTGGCAACAGCCTTAAAGGCATGTTGTACGCCATAATTCAATAAAGATTTTTGAATAAAGAAATGCACAGCGGTTCCCTCCAAACCCTTTTTTATTATTTTCGGTTATTGGCGAATGGTTGACGATCACTATTATTCTTTATTATATCTTTAAGTCATAGTAGTAGTATAGCTTGTGGATATGTGGAAAAGAAACAGAAGGGGATTAAAATACGCCTACACACATGTGGATAAGTCTGTGTATAGGCGTATTCAATTATTCACAAGTTACTGATTGCCTTTAATACGTTCTGTTAAAGCTTGAACTGTTTCTTGTAATTGACGATCATGGAGTAGCTGTTTAGAAATTTTATCGTGGGCATGAATGACAGTAGTGTGGTCACGTCCTCCAAATTCATCACCGATTTTTGGTAATGAGAGATCGGTCAATTCACGGGATAAATACATGGCGATTTGTCTAGGAAAAGCGATGGATTTCGTTCGCTTTTTCGCTTTAAAATCTTCTAAACGTAAATGATATTCTTCTCCAACCTTTTTCTGAATATCAATGATGGTAATCTCTTTTGGTTTTGCCAGAGAAACAATATCCTTCAAAGCTTCCTGTGCTAAGTGAATATCGATGTCTTGATTGATGAGAGAAGAGAAGGCTACGACACGAATGAGAGCTCCCTCTAATTCACGAATATTGGTATCAACCTGGTTCGCGATGAATTCCATCACATTCTCTGGAATATCCAGGCCTTCTGCTTTCGCTTTCTTTGCTAATATGGCAATACGTGTCTCAAGATCAGGTGGTTGAATATCAGTAATTAATCCCCATTCGAAGCGGGAGCGGAGTCGATCCTCTAGGGTTGGAATCTCTTTTGGTGGACGATCACTGGAGATGACGATCTGCTTACTCTCTTCATGCAATGTATTGAATGTATGGAAAAATTCTTCTTGTGTCTGTTCTTTTCCTGCCAAAAATTGAATATCATCAATTAATAATACGTCTACATTACGATATTTATTGCGAAAGGTAACTGTTTGATTGTCCCGAATAGAATTAATGAACTCATTCGTAAATTTTTCTGAGGAAAGATAAACCACTTTGGCCTTTGGATTATGTTCCAGTACATAGTGGCCAATCCCATGCATTAAGTGTGTTTTTCCGAGTCCAACACCACCATAAATAAAGAGTGGATTATAGGCCTTTGCAGGCGCTTCAGCCACTGCTAGTGAAGCTGCATGAGCAAATCGGTTACCTGAACCGATGACAAAAGTATCAAAAGTATACTTACTATTTAACATACTATGGTAATTTTCTTCACTGTCTGGTTTTGTTAAGTCGTCTGATGTATTAGCATTGGTGTTACCAGGTTCTTCTTTAGAATGTACGATGAAACGAACCTGAAAAAGTTGACCTGTGACCTCTTTCACTGTCTCCATAATTAAATTTGAGTATCGTGATTCCAACCAATCACGGGCAAATTCATTAGGAGCACAGATTATTAATGTGTCCTCATCCAAATCTACTGCTTCTGTTGACTTTAACCAGGTGTCGTAGCTAGGTTTACTCAGTTTTTTCTCAATTGCCTTCAACGTACTGTCCCAAAGCTGAGCAATAGGTGGTTGCAATAAAGATTTCCTCCTCTCCTTATAGCCTCTCAACCTTTTATCATTAACATGAAATTGTGGATAAGTAAGATAAGAATAACGCAATAAAATTCAATGTTGTGTAGTCACTATTACAGATTTCCACAAAATTCACGTCTTCGCCGACTTATTTCTACACAAACTGAGTAAAATTGTCCACAAACTTATCCACACCCTGTGAATAAGTTGCTTATCTGGATTTCAATCCACAAGGGAAAACAAAAACATGATATCAAAATAACTCTTTTCCTGCAATGTTTTAGCCGATTTTGTCCACAAAATCAATAAGTTGTACACATTGCTTATCCACAACACTAGATTTTGTGAGCATCCTGTCGAATAAGTGTGGATAGTTTCATTTTAGGAAATAAATTATCCACAGGCAAGCCTTACTTAGTTGTACGTTTCTTATACAAGGGGAAGTGTCGTAGAAACTACATTGATTTTCGTAAGGAGATCCTTGACAAATAAAAATATAAAATTTTATAATTAAACGTAATGTCTTTTTTGATAGACGGATTTTCCTCAGAGGGGGTGGAAATAGATGACACCAACATTTAAACCAAATAATCGTAAGCGTAAAATGGTTCATGGTTTTCGTAGCCGTATGAGTACTAAAAATGGCCGTAAGGTACTGCGGAACCGTCGTCGTAAAGGCCGTAAGGTTCTATCCGCATAAGACCACTTTTTTAGTGGTCTTTTTTCTCATGCTTCTTTCCAGTATTTAATGGACAAGCATAAATAACTTTTTAGCTGGAGTAAAAATCGATTACTCCAGCTAAAAAGTTTAGATTAATGGAGTTCTTGGCTATGCTAGTTGTATCTATTTGGTTGAAAGTAATCAACATAGGAGAGAGTCCTGTTGAACAAGAAGCATCGCCTAAAAAGCAATCTGGATTTTAAAAAGGTATTCTTAGAAGGAAAATCAGCTGCGAATCGCCAATTTGTTATCTATGTACTTCCCAATCAGGAGGTAGAGTATCGGATTGGTATATCCATAAGTAAGAAACTTGGTAATGCTGTTGTTCGCAACCGCTTAAAGCGCCAAGTACGTTCAATTATTCAAGAAAAGGCAGATCAAATTCTACCTAAGCAGGATATTGTCATTATTGGTAGAAAACCAATCTTAGAACAAAGTTATCAAGAGATGGCCCAAAGTCTATATCATGCCCTGCGTAGAGCAGGTGTCCTTTCACGGCATGTAAAGAGATCAACGTTGAAAGGAGATGGCAATGTTGAGTAACATTCTTGCAAAGTCAGCTCTATCTTTCATTCGTTTTTACCAGCGTTATATCTCACCGATGTCACCTCCCACCTGTAGATTTTATCCAACTTGTTCTCACTATGCGAAAGAAGCAATTGAACGTCATGGATTTTGGTATGGTGGCTGGCTTTCTGTAAAAAGAATTAGTAAATGTCATCCACTTCATTCAGGTGGTATTGATCTAGTACCAGATAAAAAACCAAGCCTCTGCAAAATTTTACGAAAGTGTTAGGGGGAAATGATTTGCGTCGAAGAGTTAGCCTAGCGCTTCTGCTACTTTTTCTAGTGTTATTAACGGCCGGTTGTAGTACGCCAAATAATCCAGAGCCTATTCCAGGTAAATGGTCACAGGCAACAGGCATTTGGGACAAATATTTCATATATCCTTTAAATTCACTTTTAGAGTACTCTTACCAACTGGTTGGAAATTATGGTTGGGCCATTCTCATCATGACCATTGTGATCCGTCTTATTTTGGTTCCTCTTATGGTGAAACAGATCCGATCTTCCAAGCAGATGCAAGAGATCCAACCTGAATTACAGGAAATTCGTGAGAAATATAAGAAAGATCCACAGAAGCAGCAGATGGAAACCATGAAAGTTATGCAAAAATATAATATCAATCCGATGGCAGGGTGTTTGCCAGCATTGGTTCAGATGCCCATCTTGATCGCCTTATATCAAACCTTTATTCGGAATGAGCATATTTTTGCTGGTGAGTTCCTCTGGCTTCAACTAGGAACACCTGACCCATATTATATTTTGCCTATTTTAGCAGCAGTTTTCACTTACTTGCAACAAAAGATGATGGGCGCTGCTATGAATAATAACCCGCAGATGAAAACCATGATGATGGTAATGCCTGTTATGATTTTCTTCATTGCCATTGGTTTACCATCAGCCCTTTCTTTATACTGGGTATATGGAAATATTTTCACCATTATTCAAACCTATTTTACTAAAGGCTTACGTGAAGGTGGAAAAACTGAACAGGGGGCCAAAACAAAGTGAAATCGGTAATGGGTACCGGCAAAACGGTGGAGGAAGCGGTACAACAAGGCGCAGACCAACTTGGTGTCAGTGTAGATCGTGTTCGTTATCGTATTATCGAGGAACCGAGCAAGGGTTTTTTGGGATTTATCGGTGGAAAGCCCGCACGTGTAGAGGTAGAGGAGATTCTCGATCCTACCGAGCAGGCTATCCAATTCCTCAATAACGTCGTCCCATTGATGGGTGGAAAAAATCTTCAATTTCAAGCTCGCAACGAAGAAGGGCAGACCATTATTGAACTTCAGGGTGATGGACTGGGACTTGTGATCGGTCGTCATGGTCAAACCTTAGATAGTCTCCAATTCTTATTAAACATTGCAGTGAATCGAATGGTTAAGGAATCTGTCCATTTTATTTTGGATGCAGAGAACTATCGTGCAAAAAGAAAAGAGACTTTAGAGCGGCTTGCTCTGCAATCGGCTGATCGTGTCATTCGTTCAGGTAAACCTTTGCGACTAGAAGCAATGAAAGCGTATGAACGTAAAATTATTCATACTGCCCTACAGGATTCTGATGAGGTAGAGACCATGAGCGAGGGTACTGAACCAAATCGCTATGTGATGATTAAGAAAAAATAAATGAAGAAGGTATTTATAGTTCAGTAAGTGAAAAAGGCCATTGATCTTGTTCAATGGCCTTTTTTCTACTTTGTTATGAATGGATCTAGGAACGATTCACCAAAGAGTACCTGGAAGATTCGTAAGATTAGAGATAAACACCGCTAATGAGATAGACTATGTTCATAAAAAAAGAATTTCATTAAAAAGTTTTCCCCATGTGGATAAGTGTGTTAATCTATTTGATTAGGGAAAGGATGTTAGTGAACGAAAAAGGAATGTGAAAACAGGGGTGAATTTATTGGAAACAGAGACTATTGCAGCAATCTCCACGCCTCTAGGAGAGGGTGGTATTGCAATCATTCGTGTTAGTGGCCCCGAAGCAATTACCATTGTGGATAAAACTTTTCGTGGACGCAAAAAAATATCCACAGTGGATACACATACCATTCATTATGGACATCTAGTTGATATGGATGGTGAAGTAATTGATGAAGTATTGATCAGTGTAATGCGAGCTCCTCGTACTTTTACTAGAGAGGATGTCGTGGAGATTAATTGCCATGGTGGGATCGTGGTTGTACAGCAAGTACTTCAATTGATTCTCCAAGCAGGTGCTCGATTAGCAGAGCCTGGAGAATTTACAAAACGTGCTTTTCTCAATGGCAGAATTGATCTGACACAAGCAGAGGCTGTTATCGATGTGATCCGTGCCAAAACAGAAGAAGCAAAAAAGGTAGCAACCCAACAATTACAAGGAAGATTACTAACCAAGATTGAAGAACTACGCCAAAAGCTGATCAAGACCTTGGCCCATATTGAAGTGAGTATTGATTACCCAGAGCATGATGTAGAGGAGCTCACGAATCAATTTTTACTTCAGTATGCTCAGGAGGTACATGATGAACTCGTTGATTTATTACAGACTGCAAAGCAGGGTAGGATCCTTCGTGAGGGAATTTCAACAGCGATTGTCGGTCGACCCAATGTAGGTAAGTCATCGCTTCTTAATGCATTGGCACAAAGCCAACGGGCCATTGTGACAGACATACCAGGGACAACAAGAGATGTCATTGAAGAGTATGTAAATGTAAGAGGAATTCCTCTACGGCTTTTGGATACAGCAGGAATCCGAGAAACGGAAGATCTCGTTGAACAAATCGGTGTTGAAAAATCACATGAAGCTCTACAAAACGCAGATCTTATCCTATATATGTTGAACAATCAAGAACCCTTATCTGCAGAAGATGAAGCACTGATCCAACTCCTTCAACAGCTACCTGTTATCTTGATCATCAATAAAACAGACCTTGAGCAACGCTTAGATCTAGGGCGCCTTCATGATTATTTTCCCAGCTCACCAATGGTTCAAATGTCAATAGTGAAGAACGAAGGCATTGAGAAATTGGAGGAAGCGATTGCTCAACGATTCATGACTGGTAAAATGAAAAGGGCAGATGGTACTTATCTTACTAATGCGCGACATGTCCATCTCGTGCAGCAAGCCATCTCTGCTTTGGATGACGCAGTTGCCGCATTACATGCGGCAATGCCCATTGATCTTGTTCAAATTGATCTGCAGCGAGCATGGCAGTATCTCGGTGAGATGATCGGAAAAGAGGTCCATGAGGATTTGATCAATCAATTGTTTAGTCAGTTTTGTTTAGGTAAGTAAGGACACCTTAGAATTACATACAGAGGTTAGGGGGTATAAAGATGAATTTTGAAGCGGGTAATTATGATGTCATTGTTGTTGGTGCTGGTCATGCTGGAGTAGAAGCTGCTTTGGCTTCCGCACGTCTCGGTGCTAAAACATTAATTGTTACCATCAGCTTAGATTCTGTTGCATTAATGCCATGTAATCCATCCATTGGAGGTCCTGCAAAGGGACATGTGGTTCGTGAAATTGATGCTCTTGGTGGAGAAATGGCTCGAAATATCGATAAGACCAATATTCAAATGCGGATGCTGAATACAGGCAAGGGGCCAGCTGTCCATGCCTTACGTGCACAAGCAGATAAAGTGGCTTATCAACGAGAAATGAAACGAGTTATTGAAAAACAACCCAATTTAACCTTACGTCAGGTTTTGGTAGACCAATTAATTGTAAATAACGGGGTCTGTGAAGGTGTGATTGCCAATACCGGGGCGATTTATCGTGCCAAGGCTGTTATCCTTACAACAGGTACCTATCTCAGAGGGCGGATCATCATTGGAGAATTAGCCTATGAGAGTGGTCCTAATAATCTAAAACCATCAGTTAAACTCTCTGAGAATCTAAAGGAACTTGGTTTTGAACTCATCCGTTATAAAACCGGGACACCGATGCGATTAAATAGTCGCACCATTGATTATAGTAAGACAGAAATTCAACCAGGCGATGATCTTCCCCTTACTTTTTCTCATGATGGGATCGTATATAATCAAGAACAAGTGCCATGTTGGTTGACCTATACCTCAGCAAGGACACATCAAATTATCCAAAATAATTTGGATCGTGCCCCGATGTTTTCTGGCATCATCGAAGGGACAGGTCCGCGTTACTGCCCTTCCATTGAAGATAAGGTGGTACGTTTTCATGATAAGCCTCGCCATCAAATCTTTCTGGAGCCAGAAGGTCGGAACACAGAGGAAGTCTATGTACAAGGTCTATCTACCAGTCTTCCTGAAGATGTCCAGCATGAAATGGTACGCTCCGTACCAGGTCTTGAGCATGCAGAGATTATGAGAAGTGGCTACGCCATTGAATATGATGCGATATTCCCTACACAGCTATGGGCTTCTTTAGAAACAAAACGAATTGAAAATTTATTTTCTGCTGGACAGATTAATGGAACATCTGGATATGAAGAAGCAGCAGCGCAGGGATTAATGGCAGGAATTAATGCGGTTCGCAAGCTGCAAGGGAAGAACCCTTTGATACTCTCCCGTTCCCAAGCATATATCGGTGTTCTAATTGATGATCTCGTGACAAAAGGAACACGGGATCCCTATCGCTTACTTACGTCCCGTGCTGAATATCGTCTTCTGTTGCGGAATGATAATGCCGACTTGCGTTTAATGGAAATTGGTCATGACATCGGCTTAATCGATGAAGAGCGGTATGAACGCTTCATGAAGAAAAAGGATTTAATTGTAATGGAGTTAAAACGTATGAAAGAAGAGGTTGTTAAACCTACACCAGAAGTTCAAGAATTATTAAGTTCTGTTGGCTCCACACCGATCAATAATGCTTTCTCGCTGGAAACCATTTTACGTCGCCCTGAAATCACCTATGATCATCTTGCAATAATTGCACCTGCTCCCTATGAAGTGACACCAGATGTGCGGGAACAAGTGGAGATTCAAATTAAATATGCAGGGTATATTGAAAAACAATTACAGCAAGTAGAACGGATGAAGAAGTTAGAGAGCAAACGCTTATCACCTGATTTGGACTATGATAAGATCCCAGGACTAGCAAAAGAGGCTCGCCAAAAATTGAATGAGATTCATCCAATTAACATTGGGCAAGCATCTCGAATCGCTGGTGTGAATCCAGCGGATATCTCGGTTCTTCTGGTCTATCTCGATTCATTAACGAAGGAAACCATGCATCATGTAAAGTGAAAGGGGATGGAGAGATGCCTTTCAATTGGATTACTGCTCTAGAAGAACAAGGAATCCAATTATCAATGCACCAGCAACAGCAATTCGATCAATACTATCAATTGCTAATTGAATGGAATCAGAAAATGAATCTTACAGCGATTACAGAAAGGGATCAGGTAGAGCTAAAGCATTTTTATGATTCGTTAACAGCGGGCTTCTACTTTCCCTTCTCTACACAAAAGCTTGTTGATATTGGGGCGGGTGCTGGGTTTCCCAGCATTCCCCTAAAAATTGCTTTTCCTCAGCTTGAGTGTGTCCTTGTTGATTCATTACAGAAGCGATTGAACTTTTTACAAGAAGTGATACAAACTTTGGGATTAGAAGGTATCACACTGATTCATGGACGGGCGGAAGACCTCGGTCATGAACCGCATTTACGTGAACAATTTGATCTGGCTGTTGCCCGAGCTGTTGCTCGTTTTCCAGTTCTTCTCGAATATTCCCTTCCTTTTGTTAAGGTAAATGGCTATTTTGTAGCACTCAAGGGGAGTGATGGTGTTCAAGAGGCTTCTGAGGGGAAACAAGCCTTAACCCTACTTGGAGGTCAAATGGAGAAGATCGAATCTTTTAAACTACCAGTTGAAGATGCAGCAAGAACGATCATTGTAACCAAAAAGATTGCAAAAACCCCTAAGAAGTACCCTCGGAGCGCTGGAAAACCAGCCAAAAACCCATTATAAACAAGGATAAGACTACTCTCCTTTGCAAGTTTTGGTGATTTTTATATAATGGATGACAGTGGTTTATTATTCTCTTTCATGTTTTTGCAGGATTTTTCATAAAAGATCATGAATAGGTGTAAGAGTACTCCAAGGGAAGTGGTGAAGTGATGAAAGACCATATCTCAAGGCTATTGGGCTTCTCAGACGCGAAGCAAATCGAACGTCCTGAGCAAGAAACCATTCACGAATTGCCTGTTGACCGTATTGTGCCTAATCCATATCAACCACGGACTGTTTTTGATGATGAAAAACTGAATGAATTATGTCAGACCATCAAAACCCATGGGATTATTCAACCCATTGTAGTCCGCACCATCGGCACTGATTCATATGAATTAATTGCAGGGGAACGGCGATTACGTGCAACCAAAAAGCTTGGTTTTCCCACAATTCCAGCCATTATTCGTCAATATAATGATACGCAAACAGCTTCCATTGCTTTAATTGAAAATTTGCAGCGGGAAGGGTTAACGGCCATCGAAGAAGCATTAGCCTATCAAAAGCTATTGCAAATCCACGGTCTTACCCAGGAGAGCCTTGCTCAACGATTAGGCAAAGGCCAAGCAACCATTGCAAATAAACTTCGTCTCCTTCGTCTTCCTGAAACAATCCAAGAAGCTATTTTGGAGAGGAAGATTACAGAACGTCATGCTCGGGCATTACTACCACTTCAAGAGGAAGAACTGCAATTAAAGTTATGCAATGAAATTATTGATAACCATTATAATGTTAAACAGACTGAGCAACGCGTAGAGCAAATCCTCGAAAGAACAGACAAAGCAAAACCAGCTCGCCCAAAACGCATCTCCTATTCACGTGATATGCGACTCGCTATCAATACGGTCCGTCAATCTCTTGATATGGTTCGTAAAAATGGCCTTAGCTTAGAAGCAGAAGAAGCTGATGTGGGAGATTACTATCAATTTGTGATACGGATTCCTAAAGCGCAGGTCAAATAAGGAAGTATCACTACACTCGTTTTTGAACGAGTGTTTTTTTCAATCCATAAAGCGGATTTGGAGGGATTTAGCTACTACCTAGAGCTGGGAGTTTAATAACCTCGCTGAGGTAAAGTATATTTCAGAGAAAACTACGGGTTTTACTCATACATGTTATAATAAGACGTAGAATCTATATGAAGGCCTATTCTTTTTGGTATGGCCAAACGGATAAAGTAGACTTGGCTCAGAGGGCGGTTTTGATTCCTTCTGAATCTTCGTCGTCCTTATTTCGAAGCTAGGTGGTACTTATCCTTCACTGATAGAGGTGAAGGTATTAGTAACGCCGTAGAGATAAAAAAGCAGCAGCTTGACTAAAGGAGTTGTCAAATAAGATGGGGAAAGTGATAGCCATTGCCAACCAGAAGGGTGGGGTAGGCAAAACTACAACTGCCGTTAATTTGAGTGCCAGTTTGGCCTTTTTTGGCAAGAGGACCTTATTGATCGATAGCGATCCGCAGGGTAATTCCACCAGTGGACTAGGAATTGAAAAAGCAGATATTCCAGCATGCATCTATAATATTTTAATTGATGAAATCAATCCACTTGAGGCGATTTTCCCAACTAATGTAGAAAATTTATCAATAATACCTGCCACTATTCAGCTTGCTGGTGCAGAGATTGAATTGGTCTCAACCATTTCAAGAGAAGTTCGCTTAAAACGAGCTCTTGAAAAGTTAAGACCTAATTACGATTATATTATTATCGATTGTCCACCTTCTTTAGGTTTATTAACAATCAATGCATTAACGGCCTCAGATTCGGTCTTAATCCCCATCCAATGCGAATATTATGCTTTAGAAGGGTTAAGTCAATTGCTAAATACAGTTCGTTTGGTGCAGAAACATCTTAATCGTGATCTATTCATCGAGGGTGTTTTACTCACGATGTTTGATGCACGCACCAATTTAGGAATTCAAGTGATTCAGGAAGTGAAGAAGTATTTTCAAGACAAGGTCTATGAAACGATTATCCCTCGCAATGTACGTTTAAGCGAAGCTCCAAGCAGGGGGGAATCGATTATTACCTACGATCCAAAATCACGTGGCGCAGAAGTCTATTTAGAATTAGCAAAGGAAGTGATTGCCAATGAGTAAACGTCTCACTGGTCTAGGACGAGGCCTTGACGCATTGCTTCCCTCAATAGAGGATGAACATGTGATAGATGTAAAAATAGATGAATTACGGCCCAATCCCTATCAACCACGGAAGCACTTTACACAGGATGCTATCGAACAGTTAGCAACTTCCATTAAGGAGCATGGTGTAATCCAGCCATTAATCGTCCGTAAGAGCATTAAAGGATATGAAATTGTAGCAGGTGAACGGCGGTGGCGTGCTTCACGGCAAGCCGGTCTCTCGACAGTGCCGGCAATTGTTAAAGATCTAGACGATCGAAAGATGGTAGAGATCGCTTTGATCGAAAATTTGCAGCGTGAGGATCTCAATGCAATTGAAATTGCTGAAGCTTATCAGCAATACATGAAACAATTCGCTTTAAAACAAGACGAGGTTGCTCAACGAGTTGGAGTGAGTCGGTCACATGTAGCCAATTATTTACGCTTACTTCAATTACCCCTTGTTATTCAAGAAGCGTTGGCAGCTAACAAACTTACTATGGGACATGCAAAGGCGCTCGCAGGGATTAAGGATGAACAGGTATTGGTGAAAATGGCCGATCGTTGCATTGAAGAGGGCTGGACGGTTCGTATATGTGAGGAAATTGTTCAACAGTTCATTGCCGATGTTCCACGTGGAACAAAAAATAAAAAGGCTAAAAAGGAAAGCAAGGATGTATTTGTAAAGGATCTTGAAGAACAGCTTCGAAACTATTTTGGAACTTCCGTGTTAATACGACAAGGAAAGAAGCATGGCAAGATAGAAATCCAGTATTACTCACAAGAGGATCTGTCGCGTATACTTCAATTACTCCAAAAAGACTAAGAAGGTACCAAACTTATAAACTCTTGTAAAATAAGGTGGACTAAGCCACCTTATTTTTTTGTGTTAAGCAGACTAAGCTCTAGATGGATTCGATACTCCACTGGAACCTTAGACGCCCCTATTTACACATTTTGTGGAATTTTACTTTTAACTATAGAAGAGGAGTAAAATGTCGCTGAGATAAAATCTTTAAAGAAGACTAATTGATTTGTCCAAATTGAAAGGGGAAGTGATGGTAAAATTTTAAGACCATTCAAGGAATCTTTAGCTACAGTTGAATATCTGCAAATCCAGGAGATATGAGGATTGGCTAAAAGAGAATATTTACAAACACATGGATACACATTTGCTGGAAATCAAGAATATTTTGACGTTTTACTACCTTTATCTAAAACAAATTTGCTATAATGGAATCTATTAATAACTAGTTCTCTGTTTCGAGATGAGTGCCCCTTTTCAGATATGGGATGGGGGCTACTTACTCTCATAATAGTGACTATGGTTCTGATTCAGTGAATTACTCTACCTAAGCCAAGTCCAGTTCATCATTTTTGGACAATCTCCAACTTACTTTGTCCACATAAATCAAGCTCAGTGAATGTTCCACGTGGAACAATAGCATGAGGAGGATGTTATGATTCTAACAGGAACCCTAGTCAATACATTTGCAATAATCATTGGAAGTTTAATAGGCATACGCTTTCAAGGAATTCCTAATCGGATGAAAGAATCCATCATGCAGGGAATTGCAATTTGTGTTATCGTCATTGGCCTCCAAATGGCATTGGATAGTAACAATATCCTTTTGGTTATCATCTCAATCGTCATTGGCACCTTATTAGGAGAGTACTGGAGATTGGAAGATGGTTTAAATGGTTGGGGAAATAGAGTGGAGAAGCATTGGAATACTCATTTCGGTCAAAGTGAAATCACACAGGGTTTTATCACTGCTACACTTCTTTATTGTGTAGGTTCAATGGCTATCTTAGGTGCGATGCAAGGAGGACTAAGCCAAGATCATCACCTGCTATATACAAAGTCCATTCTTGATGGCATTACCTCAATTTTATTATCTTCTACATTGGGTATCGGTGTGTTATTATCGGCCTTTCCTGTTTTGATATATCAAGGGAGCATTGCCATTCTTGCGTTTATATTTGGAACCTGGCTCCCGACCAACCTAGAAGCAGGGATCATCACAGGTATTACCAATGTCGGTGGAATTATGATTATTGCCCTTGGTAGCAATATGTTAGGTGTATCAAAAGTACGAGTTTCCAATATGCTACCAGCCTTATTGTTTATTGCTCTCTTCCAAGTTATCCTAGAGATGTTTCCTATTTTTAGTAAGTAGGTTAGTAGAAATAACGAAAGGATTGTAAAGCATGGTGCACCATTGTTAGCCAGTAGCGAATATTTAGGTAGTGAGGTGTTGAGTGTGAAAGGGAGAAAGTTTTATACCATTATGATCGTTCCCCACTCAGATAAAGAAACTGTCACACTTCGTATTCCTGTCTTTGCCATCGGTGTTTTTATGACTCTTTGCGTAGCCCTGCTTTTCATGTTTGTAATGGAATATCACGACCACAATCGGATGAAGAAAGAGAATCAACTCCTAGTGCAATATAAAGAAGAAGCAGATCTTCTTCGCCGAGAATTGACAGCAGTTTCGTCACAGTTAGCACAAATCGAGTCGTATGCACTAGCGTTGGAGCAAATTGAACTACAAATTCGTGAAGAAAGAGGTTGGGATGCAGAGAAAGTAGTTGCTGTTAATCCGATTGATAAGGATTTACTTACGTCAAGGGATCTACTAAAAAATCGAGATAAAAATATGGTAACCGTCGCATCATTCGTAATCAATGATACGAAGACAGATATTGCTCAGTTAAATCAAACACTTCCAGTACAGCAAGAGAATATGTCCCTTCTACTAGATCAACTCGCAGAGGATAATCAACGAATATCTCATACGCCATCCATATGGCCGGCAGAAGGAAAGGTTACATCAAAATTTGGCTATCGTAAGAGTCCATTCTCCGGTCGGAGAGAGTTTCATGATGGTTTGGATATTGCAAACAGAAGAAACACCCCCATTATCGCTGCTGCAGACGGAGCAGTAGTTTATGCTCAATATCAATCAGGTTATGGCAAACAAATTATGATCAAGCATGGATATGGGTTAAAAACAAGCTATTCTCATTTGAGCAGCTACGCAGTTTCATCGGGAGAAAAAGTAAAAAAGGGTGAAGTCATCGGCTATATGGGTTCGACAGGATGGAGTACAGGAAATCACCTACATTATATGGTCTATAGAAATGGTGTCCCGGTGGATCCCATAGATTACTTGCCATGATGGGAGGGTAGGTCCATGTTTAGTAAGAAAAACACAGGACGAATTAATACAGTCATCGGTGCAGATATGCAGATTAAAGGGAGTATTCGTGGTACAGGCTCAATTCGAATAGATGGGTATTTAGAGGGTGACATTGAATCTAAAGGAGAAATCGTCATTGGAGAGAAGGGGAGAGTAACAGGCTCGGTTCATGGCGCTACTGTTTCTGTAGCTGGAAATGTAGAAGGTGATGTGGTTACAACAGGGCATTTGCATCTTTTACATAAAGGTAGTGTGATAGGGAATGTAAGTGTGGGTACCATTGTGATTGAACAAGGTGGCCAACTCCATGGCTATTGTCACATGTTAAAGGAAGGTAAAGAGAATAAACAAGATGAAAAGAGCCAGGAGAAAATACTGCAGGGTAACAATTAAGTAGGTTAGGTTAGAGATGGAATGGGGTTCGTCCCTCTTCCATCTTTTTCTATGTCGCCAAGCTTCGAATTGAACCACTCATGGCTAAAGCCACGAGTGGTCTCGACTCTTCCATAAATAGAGAAACCTGCTCCAGTTATACCTAGTCTATTTTACCTCATGTATTCAGAGACGAGGGGTTGTTCATAGGGCAGGGCAGCTAGGATGGCCTTGGAAATAAGATGAGCCATGCTAATGACTAGATGGAGACGAGTGTTTTGTAAAACAAAATATTCAAGAAATCCTCCGACATTAACAATTCCAGTCAAATGAGCATGACCTACCTGAGGCAGCTTTTTCTGAACGCCAGCCCCTGGTTGTAGGGGGCCTTTATGCAAGCAGATATCACCAACGCTTTGCCATCGGCCTAAGCTGGCATCAATTGCAAAGACATAAGGTGAAGTCTGTGCTGAATCGATCTCAGCTAATACATCCTGCAAGTTTTTTGCATGGACGGGGTGTTCAAGAGTACCACGGACAAGAATATTAGGATGTTTTGCTTCGTGCAAAAAAGTACCTACTAATGGTCCTAGTGCATCTCCCGTTGAGCGGTCAGTGCCAATACATAAAAAGAGTATTTCTGAATATATTGGGGGATAGACAAGTAGTTGCTGTAATTGGTCACGTAGAAGTGGGATACAATTGGGCTCGCGATAAGATACACGAAAGAAGGCAGGCTCAATTTTAGGGATCTCTGTCTTCATGGGTACCTCCTCACCTATCTTTTCGTTTTAGTATAAGCAAAAGGAAAGGGAAATATACCATGAGAAAGGTGGGAAGAGGGTGAATATCGCTTGGTTTAATCGGGGAATACAGCTAGGAATGCTCATTGTTGGAACAACAATTGGTGCAGGGTTCGCCTCAGGCAAGGAGATTTGGGAGTTTTTCACGATCTATGGTCAGTCAAGCTGGATTGGAATATTGATTGCACATGCTTTATTAATCGTAACAACCATGATCATTCTTGAACTAAGTCGTTTACATCGAACAACAAGCTACAGAGACTTGCTAAAACTGATCCTTCCACCTGCACTTGTAAAACTAATGGATGGGCTAATTTTTATCTACCTTTTCATGGTAACCATTGTGATGATCGCTGGGAGCGGAGCCATTGGTGTTACATGGGGATATGGTAGTTGGATCGGTGTATGGTTCATGGTACTAGCTGTAATCTTCATTTTATTTTTCCAAATGAATGGCATTCTATCAATGAATCTATTTCTCATTCCAATCCTAATCATTGTGATGCTTTGGATCATACTTGAGGCGTTAATGATCAATGAAAAAATCATTCCCTTTTCATTTCTCTCATTACCATACTGGCCTTCAGCTATTACCTATGCGGGTCTTAATTTAATTCCGCTCTTTGCTGTTCTTAGTACCATGGGAAATAGCATTCAACAAAGAAGGGAAATCTATGTAGCTGGTGGGGTTGCTGGAGTGGGATTGACATTGATTTCTCTTCTATTAAATATTGCGCTATCGCAGCAGGCCTCATTGGTAGTAGAAAGTGAAATTCCTTTACTCACTCTGTTAAATAATCCTACCTGGCTTGTGCTTGTATGTATTTCCAGCATATTATGGTTCGCGATGTATACGAGTGCAGTAAGCAATCTTTACGGGATGATTACACGAATTGAGTCTTGGCTAGGGTGGCCATCAGTCTACCTTGGTACATTCATTCTGCTTCTCATGGTTCCTTTTACGAGCTGGGGGTTTGGCCATTTGGTAGAATATGCGTATCCCATCTATGGAGTATTAAATCTCTTCCTCTTAGCTATCCTATTACTACAAGCATTACAGGCTTTTTCGAAGAAGTCATGATATAATTACAAATATAAAGATGAGTATTTCATGATATTGATAAGGGGGGGAACAAGGTGGAGCGCAAAGAGTTCCAATTGCATGATATTGTTGAGATGAAAAAACCACACCCATGCGGCACCAATGCTTGGGAGGTGATTCGGATGGGTATGGATATACGATTAAAATGTACAGGCTGTGACCACCGTGTGATGCTTCCCCGTCGTGAATTTGAGAAAAAGATGAAGCGTGTCATCATTTCTGCATCACCTAACGACCAATAGAGAATAATCATTAGGAAGAGAAAGGAATGATGCCATGTCTTGGACAGATACCGTCATACTATTGTTCGCATTGCTATTACTCACAAGTACGATTTCCACGAAACTATCTTTTCATCTAGGGATTCCTTCTCTACTCCCATTCATCTTGATCGGCATGCTCCTCAATCATTTTGTCTATTTTGATAATGCACAGTTAACCCAGCTTTGTGCCATTGTAGCACTAATAATTATCCTGTTTGATGGAGGCTTAAGAACAAGGAAAGAACAGATTCGGACGATTTGGCTTCCAGCTACCTTGCTTTCTAGCTTTGGGGTATTGATTACATCACTTATTACCGGGATGGCTGCTCATTATATCCTTGGCCTATCTTGGCTAGAGGGAATGCTAGTGGGTGCCATTGTCGGTTCAACAGATGCTGCGGCAGTCTTCGCCGCCTTTGGGAACACCAATATTCGGAGAAAAATTACAAACACACTAGAGATGGAATCAGGCTCTAATGATCCCATGGCGGTTCTATTAACATTAGCAATTATTCAATTGCTAACTGTACCAGAATCATCATGGTTTGTGATGCTAGGATTTTTCATGAAGCAAGTATTATTTGGCCTACTATTTGGTTGGCTATTTGGTAAAATAACCATTTGGTTAATTCAACATCTTCGTCTTCCTTCCTCAGAAATTTATCCGATTCTAGCACTATCTCTTGCTATTCTAACCTATAGTGTAACTGCATTAATTGATGGTAGCGGCTTATTGGCTGTTTATTTAATGGCGATTATTGTGGGAAATGCTGATATTCGCTATAAATCCGTGATCTTTCGCTTTCAAGAGGGATTTGCAAGCATGATGCAGATGTTGATGTTTATTCTTCTAGGTCTACTTGTTTTCCCTGCGGAATTACTCCAAGTCTCTTGGCAAGCCATCCTGCTTTCATTAGTATTGATGCTCGTTGCAAGGCCACTAAGTGTATTAATCTGCACCTGGGGTAAATTTTTTGATTGGAGAGAGAAGACTTTTTTAGCATGGGCAGGTTTAAAAGGTGCTGTTCCTATTATTTTGGCCACCTATCCACTCTTAGCGGGGATCGAGTCAAGCCGCCAAATCTTCAATGTGGTCTTTTTTATTGTCTTAACCTCTGCATTAGTACAGGGTACTAGTCTTCAGTGGCTAGCTGAAAAATTAGGGATCACAGAAGGGGAGCGAAAGCAGCCAACATATCGACTGGAACTGATCGCAGGTGGTAAGTCGAATGTAGAGTTGGTCGAGATGGAAGTGGTACGAGGGTCACGTGCAGAGAATTGTACACTACGAGAGATCACACTACCCAATGAAACCTTAATTACAGCCATTGTCCGTGGTGATCAACTCATTCCTCCCACAGGCGATACCTGCTTGAAATCTGGCGATGTGTTATATATCCTTCTACCTCATCCGCGTAGAGAACAGGTCCAGCAATTACTAGAATCAAAAGCAACATAAGAAATGCACATTTAGTGGGTTACCCATGATATAATAAGCTACAAGTATGTCGAAGATATGGCCATAGCAAGCAAAAAGAGATTAATAATTACAAGGAGGCATTGGCAATGGGAGAGCCAATCAAACGTGAGGTCCGTACCACATGTAGCTACTGTGGGACAGGCTGTGGTTTGATAGTCGAAGTAGAGGATAACAAAATTATCAAGATACGTGGGGATAAGGAAGCACCTGTTAATCACGGCATGACCTGTATTAAAGGTGCATTTGCTTATGGCTATACCCAGGCGGAGACCCGCCTCACTCAACCGCTGGTTCGCAGAATGGGAAAGCTTGTTCCTGTCTCCTGGGATGAAGCGTTGGAAGAAGTGGCTTCAAAGCTCCAAAGCACCAAGGCGAAGTATGGTGCTGACTCCATTGGCATGTTTGCCTGTGCACGCGCTACTAATGAAACAAATTATGTCACACAAAAGTTTATGCGTGCGGTTGTAGAGAACAACAATATTGATGGCTGTAACCGTACCTGACACGCTCCTAGTGTTGCCGGTCTGGCAACAATTTATGGCTCAGGATTTCCAACCAATTCACTAGATTGCATTGAAAAAACAGATGTACTTTTACTGATGGGGTCAAATACCTCAGAGGCCCACCCCATTATTGCCAATCGGATGAAACGTGCCAAGAAGAAGGGGATGACCATGATCGTGGTTGATCCTCGTGAAACTGAGATGGCCACAAGCAGCTCTCTCCATCTACCACTTAAAGTGGGAACAGATATTGCATTACTCAATGCGATGATGAACCTGATTATTCAAAATGATTGGTACGATAAGCAATGGGTAGGCAAGCATACTGAAGAGTTTGAACGGCTTCGTCAAAGGGTAGAACCTTATACTTTAGCACATGCTGCAGCCATTACTGGACTACAGGAAGAGCAGATTGCTGAAGCTACACGTCTCTATGCTCAGGCAAAAGATGCCATGATTGCATATACCTTAGGGATAACGGAACATCATTGCGGTGTAAACAATGTGTTCGCCATCGGAGATATCGCCCTCTTAACAGGACATATGGGTAAGGAAGGTAACGGGATCATCCCGTTGCGTGGTCAGAATAATGTACAAGGTGCAGGAGATATGGGATGCCTTCCTAATCAATTGCCAGGGGCCATCCCACTTGGTAATATTGAAGCGCGTCTTCGCTTCGAAGAGCATTGGGGTCGTCCCATCCCGCCGGAGAACGGCAGAACACAGACACAAATGTTGGAGCGCATTGAATCTGGTGAGATTCATTTCCTTTATATCATTGGTGAAAACCCACTAATGGCAGATGTGCATATGCACCATACCGAAAAAACATTAGAAAAACTAGATTTTATTGTGGTACAGGATCTCTTTTTGACCGAAACAGCTGCAATGGCAGATGTGGTTCTGCCAGCTCGTTCATGGGGAGAGGTAGAGGGAACCTACACCAATACCGAACGGAGGGTACAACGAGTTCGACCACTAATTGATCCGCTTCCCGGGACCAAGGACGATTGGCAAATTCTCTGTGAATTAGCGCAACGACTTGGCTATTCAATGGAGTATCAAAATAGTGAGGAGATCTGGGAGGAAGTACGGATGTTGGCTACTCATCTTTATGGTGGGATGAGTTATGAACGTCTAGACCGTGAAGGTGGATTACAGTATCCCTGTCCTACATTGGATCATCCTGGTACCGTCTTTATCAATGAGTATCTTCAACAAGAAGAGGCTCAACAAAAAGCACGCTTTGTCCCTGTAGAGTTTACGCCTCCAGCGGAACTGCCTGATGAAGAGTATCCTTTCATGCTGACGACAGGCAGACGCTATGAGCTCTACAACACGAATACACAGACTGCCTACTACCCACCCAACCTAAAACGACGTCAGCTGGAAGAGACCTGTGACATGCATCCTGATGATGCGGAGAAGCTAGGTATAGCTGAGGGCGATTGGGTACAGGTAAGCTCACGACGTGGCAAGGTATCAGTTAAAGCGAAGGTGACTAAGCAGGTACAACCAGGATTGATTTTTATGAGCTTTCACTTCCGTGAAGTGCCAACAAATCGGCTTACCTTAGACGTATTTGATCCTATTGCAGGCACCGCAGAGTATAAAGCATGTGCTGTAAAGATTGAACCTCTACGTTCTACGGTAGAGGTAGAGTAAACGATTTTTTATTTCATCATCAGGGAGAGTACAATCTGCACAGACTACCATCAGGTGGTCTGTGTTTCTTTACTTAGAATGGAGTGTTGTTTCTCATCTGAAAGTATATTATGATCTGTAAGAGTTCATGAAGTTCACGGGAGGATTAACGTACCACCGCTGAGACAAATCGATGATGAGGTGAGAATAGATGGGTCTAACAACTGGAATCGTAGGATTACCTAATGTTGGAAAATCAACACTGTTTAATGCAATTACCCAGGCGGGTGCAGAGGCTGCCAATTATCCCTTTTGTACAATTGATCCGAATGTGGGTGTTGTAGAAGTACCCGATATACGTCTCCAACAACTAACAACCATGTTTAACCCAAGAAAAACAACTCCTACTACGGTAGAGTTTGTTGATATTGCTGGGATTGTAGAAGGGGCAAGTAAGGGAGAAGGTCTAGGCAATCGCTTTTTATCACATATTCGTGAAGTGGATGCCATATGCCATGTGGTTCGCTGTTTTGAAGATGAAAATATTACCCATGTATCAGGGTCGGTAGATCCATTACGTGATATCGAGATTATTAATCTTGAACTTATTCTTGCTGACTTAGAACAAGTGGAGCGCCGGATTGAACGCGTCTATAAGATCGCTCGTGCTGGTGAGAAAGAGTCCAAAAAGGAATATGAAGTTTTACTTCGTGTTAAGGAATGCTTTGAAGAAGAGAAGCCTGCTCGTAGTCTTGAACTTGATGAAGATGAAGAGAAAATGATTAAGCATCTTAATCTCTTAACAAGGAAGCCAGTCATCTATATTGCCAATGTTAGTGAAGATGAGATTGGCCAAGCAGAGAATCGTTATGTCCAAGCTGTCCGAGAATTTGCAGCGAAGGAAGGCTCTGAAGTACTCTCGATTAGTGCGAAGGTAGAGTCTGAAATTGCAGAACTAGAAGGGGATGAACGGATACTCTTCTTGGAAGAGTTGGGCCTCAAGGAGTCTGGTCTTGATCGGCTCATTCGTGCAGCCTATCATTTGCTAGGGCTGGTTACGTATTTTACTGCAGGGGAGCAAGAAGTACGCGCATGGACGATCAGACAGGGTACGAAAGCGCCACAAGCTGCAGGTGTAATCCATACTGATTTTGAACGTGGTTTTATCCGAGCTGAGGTTGTAGGCTTTGATGATTTGATCAATTCAGGTTCCATGGCGCAAGCTCGAGAGCAGGGTCTTCTACGATTAGAAGGCAAGGATTATATAGTTCAAGATGGCGATGTCATCTACTTCCGCTTTAATGTATGAAACAACTTCAACTTGCTATTATCAATGTAAATTGATATAATAATTCAACGTGAGCAAATCATTCGTGAGTGCTCTCCTTGCCCTTATTTTTAGATGAGGGCCGCTTAGTCCATAAGGAGGTGAAAGAAAGATGAATAAGTACGAAGTGATGTATATCATCCGTCCAGAAGCAGATGAAGAAGCTGTAAAAGCAATGTCTGAAAAGTTAAGCAATGTAATCGCATCTAACCAAGGTGAAGTGGAGAAATTCGAGAACATCGGAAAACGTCGCCTTGCCTACGAGATTGATAAAATCCGTGAAGGGATCTATGGTTTGATCTACTTCAATGGTACTGGTGCTACCGTTGCTGAATTGGATCGGATTATGAAGATTGATGACCAACTGATTCGTCACATGATCGTTCGTGAAGACGACTAATATTGAATAAACGGTTGGATAATCGAGCGGGAGGGGTCAAATTGATTAACCGCGTTGTATTAGTTGGACGATTAACAAGGGATCCAGAACTGCGTTATACACCAAGTGGTGTAGCCGTAGCCACGTTTACACTTGCTGTGAATCGGACATACAAAAATGCACAGGGTGAACGTGAAGCTGACTTCATTAATATTGTTGTATGGCGTCAGCTCGCTGAACTATGTGCCAATTACCTGAAAAAAGGTAGACAAGCTGCTGTCGATGGTCGCTTACAGACTCGTTCCTATGAGAACAATGAGGGCAGAAAGGTGTATGTTACAGAGGTTGTTGCTGAAAATGTACAATTTCTTGATTCTGCACAAAGTGGTTCCTATTCTGGTCCAACTAGCGCTGGTCAGGGTATGGATCCTATGAATCCAAGAACTAATCAAGGAAGCCATTCCTATCAAGACCCATTCGCTGATGAGAGCCAACCAATCGATATTTCAGATGATGATTTACCGTTCTAATCACCGTAAGATTAGCGGAAGTAATAACTGAAAGGAGGATTTAACATGGCACGTGGAGGTCGCAAAGGTCGTCGCCGTAAGGTGTGTTACTTTACAGCAAATAAGATCACAAAAATCGACTATAAAGATATTGATCTATTAAAGAAATTCATTAGTGAACGTGGGAAGATTCTTCCTCGTCGCGTAACTGGTACTTCATCCAAGTACCAACGTCAATTGACAGTAGCTATCAAACGCGCTCGTCAAATGGCATTACTACCATACTCTAACGAGTAATGGACAATATAATTGAGTGATTTTAAAAGCACAATGAGGGAACTCTTATTGTGCTTTTTTATTTGACGTAGATGTGCAAACCATCATTGGATCTGTTAAACTAAATAGTAATTGAAAGAAAAGTGGGGGAACAATGTTTGAGAATCAAGGGACTAACTGAAGGGGCCTTAATGGTCAGTGTATATACTGTTCTATTATTACTAAGCATCTATACACCTCTATTTCTCATTGCATTTATTTTTCTACCGTTACCTTTTACGATATCCACGGTTCGTCATGGTTGGAAGCAAGGAATTTTTATAGCGATGGTAGCTGTATTTATTACCTTGATTGTTAGTTTGCCTTCCATCCTCCTCACCGTGATGATGGCATTGGTTGGGGTCACGATGGGGGAATGCTATCGTCGAGGACGGAGTGCGTATACTGCATTTATCTGGGGCTTACTAGCCTCTCTAGGAGGCCAAATTCTAACCATCTTCTTAACAGCCCTCCTCTTTGATATTAATATTATTGAAGAGATCCAACATTTGATCAATGAAAGCGTGCAGACAAGCAAGGCACTCTTAGGACAAGCAGGACTAGCAGGAAATGTGGATACCATCCAGCAGTTCACCTCTATGATGACGCTGATGGTACCATTTATGCTTCTTATTTCATCAGCACAAGTAGCACTGGTGAATCATTGGTTAACTCGCAAGATTGCAGGCCGTTTAGGCATGGAAATTGTGGGATTTCCGCCCATCGATACATGGCGATTACCTACTTCTTTGATCTGGTATTACTTAATTCTGTTATTAACATCCTTACTCATACCAGTGCAACAAGGAAGTGGTTTGCATCTTATTTTGATTAATGCCATGCCAATTTTACAGTTGGCCATAATGCTCCAAGGATTATCTTTTCTAGCCTTCCTGGGTAAGCTGAAAAAATGGCCAAAGAAATGGCTGGTTCTATTTATCATTATGATGTTTCTCTTTCCTATCTTGTTTGAACTTGTGGTTCTCATCGGGATCATGGACTTAGGTTTCCCAATACGATCCTACTTTACAAATAGGGGATGAGTTGGATATGCCGAAGTTTATCATGCAACGCTGGCATGGAATTCATATGTGGTTTGTCTTAGTTGCACTTGCCCTTTTGACGGGGATTCTTTTCTATTACCAGTGGCTTCTAGGCATGTTGGGGTTATTCGCGATTGTCACATATGTTTTCCTACAGAACCGTATTGGCAAACAATTGGAAACAGAGTTAGAGCAATACCTAACTACTATTACATACCGAGTGAAAAAGGCTGGTGAAGAAGTTTTTGAACAGCTTCCCCTTGGTATTATTCTTTATAATGAAGAGAATTTAATTGAATGGTATAATCCCTTTATTGCACAGCTGGTAGGCTCCAATGATTCATTAGTTGGTCTATCCATCCAGGACATTTTACCAGAGCTAGTTCCATTCCTCGGCGGAGTAAACAAAACGGTAGATACCAGTATCAACGGCCGTATCTATAAGCTGGTGTTGCGTGCAGAAGAACGACTGATCTACCTTCGTGATATTACCGAGTGGAAGAAGCTAGAGAAGGAACATCGGGAAGAAGAACTGGTCTTTGGGATCATCCAGATGGATAATGTGGATGAGTTGGCGCAAGCCGTCGATGAGCAAACTCATACCATGATTGTCAGCAAGGTAATTCGCGCCATCACTGAATGGACACAACAATATGACATGGTTTTACGTCGATATACCAATGATAAATTCTTCTGCATTTTAAATCGTAAGACGCTTCAGCAGTTAGAGCAGAATCGCTTTGATCTATTAGACATGGTTCGTGGGATGACCAAGCATCAAAAAATACCGCTAACATTAAGTATTGGAATTGGTGCAGGCATTGAATCCATGAATGACAAAGCAGACCTGGCGAAGTCCAGTCTAGATATTGCGTTAGGTCGTGGCGGGGATCAAGCTGCAGTCAAGGATGGGCCCAGTCTCTCCTTCTATGGTGGGAAGTCCAATGCCATTGAAAAACGTACCCGTGTTCGTGCCCGTGTCATCTCTCATGCCATGCGTGACCTAATCCGTGAGAGTGACCTTGTATTAATTATGACCCATGTGAATCCCGATTTGGATGCCATGGGAGCAGCCATCGGGGTACTAAAAGCGGTTCAAGCCAATGGACAGAAAGGCTTTATTGTCTTAGACGATCACATCTTCTCCATACGTCATCTCATGGATGAGATTGAACGGGATGAAGAGCTTAAATCACATTTCATTTCGAAAGAACAAGCATTACAAAAATCGACCAATCGAACCTTAGTGGTGGTTGTAGATACACATCGACCATCCATGGTGGTGGAACCGAAGCTAGTTAGTGGCAATCGTCGGATTTTTGTCATCGACCATCATCGTCGTTCCGAAGAGTTTATGGAGGATCCTGTGCTTGTTTATATGGAACCCTATGCCTCATCCACATGTGAATTAGTGACCGAGCTACTGCAATATCATCAGCAACCCATTACGATGAATCGCTTGGAATCAACATCGCTATTAGCAGGAATCGTTGTGGACACGCGAAACTTTATGATTCGTACAGGCTATCGCACATTTGATGCCGCTTCGTATTTAAAGACACATGGTGCAGATCCCAGTCTAGTTCAGAAGTTTTTAAAGGAAGATCTGACTACCTATATCGAACGCAATCGATTTATTGACAAGACACGCTTAATCTTTCCGAAAATTGCCCTCTCTACTGGGCATATTGCTAACGAAGCCGGACATGTTTTAATCTCTCAGGTAGCCGATACCTTATTGGGCGTCTCAGGCATTGAAGCCTCCTTTGTCATGGCGGAGAGAGATGATGGGGTGATTGCAATCAGCGCACGCTCCCTCGGCGATCTCAATGTACAGGTGATCATGGAACGAATGGGAGGCGGCGGTCATCTCAGCAGTGCAGCCGTTCAATTAAGTGATACATCAATGGAAGAGACAGAGAAACGATTAATTGAAGAGATCCAACGATACCTAGATGAAGGGAGTAATATAAAATGAAAGTGATCTTCATGCAGGATGTAAAGGGAAAAGGGAAAAAAGGAGAAGTCAAAAATGTAGCAGAGGGTTATGCTCATAACTTTCTCTTTCCAAGGAATCTAGCAGTTGAAGCTAATGCTGCGAATATGAACGTATTAAAACAACAACAAAAGAGTGAAGAGAAGCGAAAAGAAGAAGAGAAGCATGAAGCCCAGCTACTCCAAAAGAAGTTGGAGGCTAAAGAAGTCACCATCAAGGCGAAGTCTGGCGAAGGTGGAAGATTATTTGGCTCAATCACAAGCAAACAAATTGCAGACCTGCTAAAAAAAGAAGGAATTATCATTGATAAACGCAAGATTGATCTTGCTGAACCGATTCGAGCATTGGGAGTTACCAAGGTCGTAGTAAAATTACATCCAGAAATATCTGCTACGCTTTCTGTGCACGTCGTAGAAGAGTAATCATCGGGTATGAATGACGATCAGAAGGAATAAAGGGGAGGAAACCGATGAGCGAACTCTTTTTGGATCGAACACCGCCACATAGCATTGAGGCAGAGCAGGCCGTATTGGGTTCCGTTTTGATAGAAAAGGAAGCATTGATTCAAGCAATGGAAATCCTAGCACCCGATCGTTTTTATCGTACTGCTCATCAACGCATTTATGAAGGCATGCTCTCTCTTTATGAAAAAGATGAACCAGTGGATGTTGTAACATTAACTGCTGAATTGAAACAGCGAAATTGGCTCGATGAGGTAGGTGGCGTCACCTATCTAGCGGAGTTAGCCAATGCGGTCCCCACTGCAGCTAATGTAGAATACTATGCACGAATTGTGGAGGAGAAAGCGCTTCTTCGGAACCTGATTCGTACAGCTACAAAGATTGCCAGCGAAGGCTATGCTCAACAGCGTGAAGTGGACGATATTATTGATCATGCTGAACGTAGTATTCTCGAGTTGAGCGATCTAGGGACGAGAAATGGCTTTATCTCCATTAAAGATGCTCTATTAGAAACCATCGATCGTATTGAAACGCTCAATTCCAATCAAGGAGAGCTTACAGGCATACCTACAGGGTATACTGACTTAGATCGAATGACTGCTGGATTTCAAAAGTCAGATCTTATTATTATCGCAGCTCGTCCTTCCGTGGGAAAGACTGCCTTTGCCCTAAATATTGCACAGAACGTAGCTGCTCGGGCCAATGAAACAGTAGCCATCTTTAGCTTAGAGATGGCAGCATCTCAATTGGTTCAACGGATGTTATGCGCTGAAGGCAATATCAATGCCCAACGGATGCGAACAGGTCAGTTTGAGGATGAAGATTGGCGGAAGTTGAATATGGCTGTCTCCATCTTAAGTGAGTCTCCCATTTACATTGATGATTCGCCTAATATTACTGTGAATGAAATTCGCTCAAAATGTCGTCGACTCAAACAAGAGAAGGGTCTTGGACTCATATTAATCGACTATCTCCAATTAATTTCTGGTACAGGTCGTACAGATAATCGTCAGCAAGAGATTAGTGAAATCTCTCGGACACTAAAAGGGATCGCACGGGAGTTGAATTGTCCTGTCATCGCTCTTTCACAGCTAAGCCGTGCTGTTGAATCACGTCAGGATAAGCGCCCAATGCTATCTGATATTCGTGAGAGTGGTAGTATTGAGCAAGATGCGGACATTGTAGGCTTCCTTTATCGGGATGATTATTATAATCCAGACACGGAGAATCCCAATATTATTGAAATCATCATTGCGAAACAACGGAATGGCCCTACCGGTAAAGTAGAGTTGGTTTTTTTGAAGGAGTATAACAAGTTTGTAAACATGGAGAAAGAACGTCGGGACATGG
The DNA here is from genome assembly GCF_001049895.1 of Rubeoparvulum massiliense. Taxonomy (GTDB): domain Bacteria; phylum Bacillota; class Bacilli; order Rubeoparvulales; family Rubeoparvulaceae; genus Rubeoparvulum; species Rubeoparvulum massiliense. Next base: position 519,807 of record NZ_CVPE01000005.1, on the reverse strand, counting down.
GGAATGTCTCTTAGCAACAGGTAAGATTAAATCATTGGCGTCTAGCGTATACTACGTTAGAGCGCCTTTTTATTTCTGAGATGTTTTCCTAACTCATCTCAATCATGTTTATTGATTTTCTAAAAATATTACGAACAATTAATAGGTTTTTACTAATAATCGTTCGGTTTTTATTGACTAAACAGATGATGGTTGCTAAACTGAAAGTGCATATGAATAAATTGCACGTAACAGCAGAGATGCTGAAGTGATGGAGGTGCGGATTCATGTCATCAGTTGTCGTAGTAGGTGCCCAATGGGGCGATGAGGGTAAAGGTAAAATTACAGACTTTTTCGCAGAGCATGCAGAGGTAGTCGCACGTTATTCTGGTGGAAACAACGCAGGACATACCATTGTTTTCGGGGGGAAAAAGTTCAAACTCAAATTGATTCCTTCAGGCATCTTCTATCCTGGAAAAGTTTGTGTGTTGGGTAATGGAATGGTCATTAATCCCCAAGCATTATTAGAGGAGTTAACATACCTCCATGAAAATGGTGTAGAAACTTCCAATCTTCGTATTAGTAACCGTGCTCATGTTATCATGCCTTATCATCTATTACTAGATGGAGCATCAGAGGATAAAGTTGGAGGTCAAAAAATTGGGACGACCCGTAAAGGGATTGGACCAGCCTATATGGATAAAGCTGCACGAATTGGCATTCGTATTGCAGACTTGCTTGAGGAAGATGTCTTTCGTGAAAAACTTCATCGTAATTTGATTGAAAAAAATCATCTCCTTCAAAGTGTCTATGGTTTAGAGCCACTCAATGAAGAAGAGATTGTTACGGAGTACCTTCAATATGCAGAGAAAATTGCACACTATGTGATGGATACTTCCATTGTCTTAAATGATGCCCTAGATCAAGGAAAACGTGTGCTATTTGAAGGTGCCCAGGGGGTTATGCTAGATATCGACCAAGGTACCTATCCATATGTCACCTCCTCCAACCCAGTTGCAGGTGGAGTCTGTATTGGTGCAGGAGTTGGACCTACGAAGATTCATCAAGTAATCGGTGTGGCCAAAGCATATACCACCCGTGTAGGTGATGGTCCATTCCCAACGGAACTACATGATGAAATTGGGAATCAAATTCGTGAGGTTGGTAAGGAGTATGGGACTGTTACAGGACGTCCACGTCGTATTGGCTGGTTTGATGCTGTAACGGTACGCCATGCACGTCGTGTGAGCGGTCTTACTGGACTAGCTCTTAACTCCATTGATGTCCTCACAGGACTTAAGACAGTAAAAATCTGTACCGCCTATCGGTATCAAGGGAAGGTCATCGACGAATATCCTGCCAGTCTAAAAATTCTCGCACAATGTGAACCGATCTATGAAGAGTTACCAGGCTGGGAAGAAGACATTACCAATGTTCACTCATTAGATGAGCTCCCTGAGGCAGCACGTCATTATGTAGAGCGTATCTCACAAGTGACCGGTATTCCATTAACAACATTTTCAGTTGGCCCGAATCGCGAACAAACGAATCTATTACGCCCTATTTTTGAATAGGATAAATCAACCAAAAAAACCTTGTTGCATCTTAAGCAACAAGGTTTTTTCATATTTTGAAGCAGGATTTGAGATAGGAATCAGAGAATTTTATTCTATGTTTATCTTGCCATATGGATCTTGCTTATGGTAGTCTATAAAAAGACAAGTAAAACCATTTAAAATGGCAATAATTGTAATGCTTTTTTGCTAGTTTGCAGATACTTGTTGGAAGAAGAAAATGAGTGTAGAAATCGCTTATAAAAAGACCGATACGCATACAAAAAAGAAAATCTTGGGATGTTTTCAAGGAGGAGAACTCTGTGGCCTTGCGGGATCAAATGAGGGACTGGTTTCAGCAGCGAGTCGTCTCATTCAAAAAACAAAGTCAATCGACGTTTGAGTCTACGAAGGCAAAACTGAATAGTCTAGCAGAAACATCAAAAGAGAAAAACCAAGTCTTCGTAAGTAAAAGTAAAGAAAAGCTAAATCATGCATATAAGTTAACACAGAATAAGGCAAATACTCTATGGCAATCTATCCGACTCATGATACAGAAGAATCAGAAAAAAGCGGTGATCATCATTTCATCAACTGCCACACTACTGGCAGTGACCATCGGTGGCGTCATCTACTACAAAACCAATCTGAATACCTTGTATCATGTAAGTATTGATGGGAAGGCATTGGGAACGGTAAGTGACCCTCAATTAGTTTTGGATGCAATTCAATCCATGAAGACAACCGAACAGGCGAAAACGCCTGACCTAATTGTCTACCTTCCAGCAGATGTAAAATTCACGGAGGAAGTAAAATATAAGGGAATAACAGAGGATGAACGTGTACTCTCTGCCCTACCGACTGAATTAGCTGATAATATTGAAATCAAGGCGAAAGCGATAGCGGTAAAGGTAAATGGAGAGGTATTAGGATATGTCTCTTCTCAAGCTGAAGTAGATCAAATTCTTGCATCTATCAAAGACTTCTATATTCCAAAAGAGGCTAAGGAAGTTCAGAAGAAGAGAGTACAAGCAGCTGCAGCAGGTAGTACAAGCCCACTTAATGATGAGATCGATACATATGATATCTTAGAAAACGCCATTAAGGAAGATGTACAAACGACACCGCTTGAAGTAAATCCTGATCAACTTAACGATCCAAAAGAGCTACAAGCTTTACTACAGAAGGGAACCCTTGAGGATCAAATCTACACTGTAAAGCCAGGGGACTGCATCTCCTGTATTGCTTATGAATTAGGGATCACTTCTGATGATATTTATCGGAACAACCCTGGTGTAACAGAGAATACTGTTTTACAGCTAGGACAAAAGCTAAATGTGACAGCATATAAGCCGAAGGTCAATGTAAAAACCATAATGCAAGCAACTGTACAAGAAACAATCTCCTATGATTACAAATATATTAAGGATGAAAAAATTCCAGCCGGAGATCAAAGAATTCAGCAGGAAGGTAAGGAAGGTAAGAAACGGGTTACTTATCGGATTACCTTAAACAATGGGGTGGAACAAGAACGTGACAAGTTAAACGAAGAGATTCTGCATGAGCCTGTCCCCATGATTATCCGAGTTGGAACGAAGGTCGTTGCTAACGCTGGTAGTGGCTCATTTAGTTGGCCAACAAAAGGTGGCGTAATTACCAGTGGATATGGCTACCGTTGGGGATCGATGCATAAAGGCATCGATATCTCAGGTGTAAAGGATAAGACCATCATGGCTTCAGATAACGGTACTATCGTAGAAGCAGGCTGGAAAGGCGGTTACGGTAATGCAGTGGTCATCGATCATGGGAATGGAACTCGTACTCTATATGGTCATTTGTCCAGCATTAACGTGAAAAAGGGTCAAGTCGTTGAAAAAGGCCAAAAGATTGGTGTAATGGGTTCCACGGGGAATTCAACGGGTACTCACCTACACTTTGAAATCCATGTGAACGGTTCACATATTAATCCAATGGATAAGTTTTAATATAAGATTTAAAGAATACAAGGCTCTCTATCATTTAGATAGGGAGCTTTTTTTAATAGGAGAGAGCTCCTTCACATGGTACAATAATAGGAGAGTTATCATCGAGTTTATTCGTAGAAATGCAGGAATATTCCAATTCATATGGAACAGATAGGACAAGAGAATGCTCGAAAAGTGAGGTGGAGTTCATGCTAGGCAAAATTTTAGTTGTTGATGATGAGAAACCGATTGCGGACATTCTTCAGTTTAATCTGGAGAAGGAGGGCTATGAGGTCGTATGCGCCTTTGACGGCTTAGAGGCACTAGAGAAGGTAAGAGCAGAGAACCCTCAGTTAATCCTACTGGATATCATGCTTCCTAAAATGGATGGCTTAGAAGTGTGTCGTGAGGTTCGTAAAACCAGTAATGTCCCGATTATCATGCTGACAGCGAAAGATTCAGAAGTAGATAAGGTATTGGGACTAGAATTAGGGGCAGATGATTATGTGACCAAACCTTTCTCCAATCGTGAGCTACTTGCACGGGTACGAGCAAATTTACGCAGACTGCACGTCAATCAACAGGGACAACAGTCAGAAGATAGTAAACGAATCGAGATCGGTGAGATTACCATTCATCCAGAATCCTATATGGTGCGAAAGCGTGGCGAAATTCTTGATCTAACCCATCGAGAATTTGAATTATTAGACTATCTAGCCCGACATTTAAACCAGGTTGTCACGCGTGATGATCTGCTCCGTTCGGTTTGGGGCTATGATTATTTAGGCGATGTTCGTACCGTTGATGTGACGATCCGACGCCTTCGTGAAAAAATCGAGGATGATCCCAGTAGCCCACAATACATTATGACACGACGCGGTGTTGGGTATTCTATGCGTAATCCCATACCTGGCATGTGATCACGATGAAGCGTATTCCACTCTTCCATAGCATTCGTTGGAAATTGGTTGTAATTTATATTCTACTCATCCTTGCAGCCATGCAAGTGATGGGTGTTTACTTTATACGCTCCATTGAATCTCACTATATGAATTCCTTTAATGAGCAATTAGATATCCAGGCCAATCTATTAGCTGTTAATCTTGAACGCTACCTTGACGATGATCGTATACGTGAGGAAGGTAGTGAGGAAACACGTAATGAAGATATTAATCATCTTGTGGAGAATCTCTTTGCCCTCAATGGTGTAGACGTTCAGATTATTAATCGAAACGGAGTAATTATCAGCACGCCAGGTAAGGACAAGCAGTTGATCGGCCAAAAGAATTTACAGACTGAAGTGATCCAAGCCTTATCAGGTGCACGCAGTGAATCCACAAGAATTGATGCATCTACAGGCCAACGGATGAAGGTATTGGCGACTCCAATCAAAAGAAATAACCAAGTTGTTGGTGTCATCTATATGATTGCTTCCTTGGAACGTTTATATCAAACGATTGGCGAGATCAATAAAATTCTTGCTACTGGTACGGGAATTGGCATTGTTTTGACTGCTGCGATGACCATCTTTCTATCCAGAACCCTGACGACTCCCATTAAGGAGATTACTAGACAGGCGACGCGCATGGCAGAAGGGGACTTTAATCAAGCAGTAAAGGTGTATAGCAATGATGAAGTGGGTTATCTCGGACAGGTGATCAATCAATTATCCAATCGTTTGAAGGAGGCTTTAGCCATCAATCGAGAAGAGGAGGATAAGTTAACCTCCATCTTAACCAACATGAGTGATGGCGTAATTGCAACCTCTCGTGATGGTACGATTATTTTAGCTAATCAGCGTGCAATCGAGCTATTAAATATCCCATCCATAGAAGTAGCAGGTAAGAAGCTCGAAGATTTTTTTCCATTACCTGATAATTTCCAATTCGATAATGACCAAAGTGAAGTGGCATTTCGTCTCTTCTTCCAGCAAGGTCAAGAGAATTATGTTCTTGATGTGGTGATGTCCTGGTTCCGAATTGGGGAGAGTGGGGAGCGCGGTATCATTGCTGTTCTTCATGATGTGACAGAACAGGAGAAGCTGGACAGGGAGCGGAAGGATTTTGTTGCCAATGTTTCTCACGAATTGCGGACTCCTTTAACCACCTTAAGAAGCTATTTGGAGGCACTAGCAGATGGAGCCATGGAGGATCCGGAAGTAGCAGGACGTTTTCTACGTGTAACTCAGCAAGAGACAGAGCGGATGATTCGCCTTGTGAATGATCTCTTACAGCTTTCGCGAATCGATAGTGGGGAAGAGATGATGCAGAAACAAGTAATGTCTAATCAACAGTTCTTAAAATTAGTGAAAGAGCGGTATGAGATTCTAGATCCTGTGCAACAACGGGTGGTATGGAAAATTCCTGAGCAAGCCACTTTGATTACCATTGATCCAGATATGTTAATGCGGGTATTGGATAATCTCTTGTCTAATTCAATTAAATATACACCAGAAGACAAACTGATCGAAGTGAGCAGTCAAGCGTGTGGTAAAAATGTGGAATTCATTGTACGTGATGAAGGAATTGGGATACCACGAGAAGATTTGAAGCGGATTTTTGAACGCTTCTATCGGGTGGATAAAGCGAGATCACGCCAATTAGGTGGCACTGGGCTAGGACTCTCCATTGCCCGGGAAATTGTACGTGCCCATGGCGGTGAGATTATGATTCAGAGTAAAGAGGCGGATGGGACGACAGTACGTTTTACCATTCCCATAGCTAGTGAGGAGGATGAACTGGATGCTTGAGCGCTTGAAGAATACAGTTTTAATCCTGCTAGTAGTTCTCAGCATTTTGTTTACTGGACTAATCTGGACCAGTCAGCCTCAATATGACTTCATTCAAAGCACTGCATATCAAGAAAGAGAGTTGCTTGGGGAGAGTAGGGGGTTGGAGGAGCTGGTCCGTCCAAGACAGATCATCTTCCACTTAGGTGAAGCGAAACATGCTGTCGCTTATCCAGAAATGGGACCATATCGGAATGTACTGGAGAATGGGCTCAAGGAGTGGGATATATTTAATATTACCCCCAAATATCTTAATCGTGACCAATGGGAGGAATTGCTGACTTCTCGCCAAGGGGTGGAGATTGAATATCCTACTGGAATACCAGTAGATAGCCTACAGAGGCTGTTACCAATTAAAGAAGACCTTCCTAAGCAGTTGAAGGATGTTAGCAGTGTCTGGTATTATATTGAGCCTGATTCCAATAATGTCGTGGCACTACTTATCTCTAAGAAGCATGAGCAGACTTTTCAGGCCAAAACAGGCTTGTCAGCCGATTCCTTTCTAGCAAAATATGTAGTACAGGGAGAGAGTCTAACACAATATAAGGCGTATCACACAACGGCTGTTCAAACAGAAGTGATTCCAGCATCATTTTTTCATTTAGTATACCTACCGTTAGAGAACATGCATGGTAATAATTTTGATTTTTTTTATCGACCCATTACATCTGAGGCAATGCAACAAGCACTTTTTATTGACCCAAGTATTGTACGAAGAATTCAGGAACGAGATGGAGCTGTTCTCTTCACCGATGGCAAGCGTTCCATGCAGGTGAATCGAACACATGAAGGTATGATCTATTATGATCCTTTCATGGGAAAGACATCAAGCAATGAGTCCACACTGTATGATGCCATTACATTTGTTAATGAGCATCATGGCTGGACGGATCGGTATTATCTAGAGTCTATCCAGAATGAAAGCGATGGTACTACTTTTATATTTCGAAAGTACTTTTCCCGTTATCCCATTGTCAGTTTTCAAAATTCCAATCTCAACATGGATTATAGTGCTATCACCATTAAAATGGTTGGTGGCATCATTACAGAATATCAGCGTCCATTAATTGAGTTGGATCGTCATTATGCCAATCGATCTGTTCGTATTCTAACAGGCGATGAGTTAATTCAACGTCTGCATTGGGATGGAATTAGTCTTCTCGATGTGAATGACCTCTATTTGGCAAGAGAAGTGCGATTCGGTCAGGATTATGTTCGCCTTCATCAAGTTTGGGTTGTGGAATTAAAGGATGGTAGTGTACATCGATACTTTAATCCCGAAGAAAACCGGCTCATGGAGCATGATGAATAGTGGTCAGGAGGGAGGCTTTTAGATGGACTGGAGACGTGCAAAAACCATTTTGATTCTGATCTTTCTCGTGCTCGATCTCTTTCTAGGTTATCAGTGGTGGGAGTACCGTAGTGTAGCTCTGGAAGAGGCTTTGCTAAGTCGAGACCAGGACTATCTTCAAGCAGCGATCAAAATTCATCAGATTACCATGGAAACTCCTATCCCTACGGAGAAGCCCAAGCTATCCTATCTCAATGTAACTTATGATACAGCAGAGCTAATGTATCCCCATGAGGGTAGGCAGATGATTAAGAAGAACGATTATACACTAATTGGTTTTCTGTCGCCTCATGTCCCGATTGCATCCAGCATGAATGTAGCTGATCTTCCGGAGCTCTTGGCAGAAACAATCCCTAATTTCACACACTATAAATTCTATCAGGGTGATCTAGCCAGTGGTGAGATCCGCTATGTTCAGCAATTTGAAGGCTATCCTATTTTTGGTGCTAATGTGACACTCTTTCTTGAAGATAATATGATCCAAAAATTTCAACAGACCTATCTAAAGATCGGAGAAAAAGGGAATGCCCGCGATCTCTTGTCAGCATCAGCAAGCTTACAGAATTTACTAGACCAACAGATTATCAATGATGGATCCACCATCCTAAAAATCGAATTGGGCTATCTTGGTCAACCATTTACTCAAGAGATCAAAGAACAGGTATTTGTTCCGGTATGGAAGATCATCTTAATGGATCAAACCATTTATGTGAATGCCGTCACGGGTTTATTGGAAAATCGCCCCGCTCTGGATCAGTTTGACATGCGATTATCAGAGGAAGTAGGAATGAAACGATTAGAAGGTGAAGATTCTTGAAGTATTCTATTCTTGCAAGTGGTAGTAGTGGTAACTGTACCTATGTGGAAACGGATCATGCCAAGATCTTAATCGATGCAGGCTTAAGTGGCAAACAGCTTGAGGAATTAGCAGATGAAGCACATATCGATTTAAAAGAGGTTCAAGGGATATTTATTACCCATGAACATAGTGATCATATTAAGGGGGCAGGGATCCTAGCTCGTCGCTATCGGGTTCCTGTTTATGCTAACGCTAAAACATGGCTTGCCATGGAGAAACAGTTAGGAAAGCTGGAGGATTGGCAACGAATCGAGACGTCCCTCCATGATTATGTAGAAATTGCCGACTTACGTATCGAAAATTTTCCCATCTCTCATGATGCGGCCTGTCCAGTTGGTTACTCGCTCTATTGCGGTAACGAGAAGCTGAGCATTGCCACGGATATGGGATATGTAAATACGAAGACCATTGATCAGCTACAAGGATCCCATGTGTTAATCATGGAAAGCAATCATGATCCTCAGATGCTACGGATGTCACGTTACCCTTGGCGTGTAATCCAGCGTATTCTTAGTGATACGGGACATCTTTCCAATGAAGATGCTGGGGAGGCCTTAGGGCAGATTATTACAACGGAGACCAAAGAGGTCTATCTCGCTCACCTAAGTCAAGATGCCAATCTTCATGAATTAGCACAATTAACGGTTCGGAATATTCTAAGTGAGCAGGGGTTGGCACCTGATCAAGCATTTCAGTTACTGGATGCTTATCCTGATCGAGCTACCCCTTTACGAACCCTTGCACTGTCAGCTGAGCAGCTTCATCATCTGTCTTTAGGTTAGTAATCAACTGTTTTTTCCACTCCTCCTCTGTGATGAATTGATGCTGAATACAGAGGTCTAATAAGGTAGAGAGAAGTAGGTAAAGCTGGTACTGCTGTTCTTTTAAATCGGCGATTTGTGCCCAAAGCTGGACGTTATCATGGGGAGGTTGATTAAGCAAGCGGGTCTCCTCCTTCATACATATTGAGATCGAGCCAATCCTCTTGTAAACTAAACATACCATGCTAATCATTATGCACGTGATTCCATCAAGATAAACCCTACATGAAATATGACTCCTGGTTCATAATAGAAGAAAGAAGTGTATGGATTGCCAATGCAGGTTGGAGGGCAAAAAGGAGGAAAAAGGATGGGAAATTTTGATGATGATTTTTATGAGTGGAAGGAAAAGCCTGGTCGGCGTAGAAAAGGCTTTTTAAGTCACCTTATCGCAGGTGTTCTAGGTGGTGCACTTGTACTTGCTTCCATTCCCATGCTACAGAATCTGGGCTGGATGTCCAATAATACGGGCTTAGAGACAGTGCCCAATACGGAAGGAGTTACCTTCAGTCCTACAGGGAATACAAGTAAGGTTACCCCAGCTCAAACCTATCAGATCAGTGTGGAAGGTGGAGCGATTCAAGCAGTGGATAAAGCTGAAGAATCGGTAGTAGGTGTAATCAATATTCAGAACCTCACTGACTTTTGGTCGCGGCGAACGGAGCTTGTAGAGGCTGGGACAGGTTCAGGTGTTCTCTTTGCCAAGGATGGAGGGAAATCCTACATCGTGACCAACTACCATGTGGTGGAGGGGGCGGTGGACCTTGAGGTTTCGTTGGTCAACGGGGAACGAGTATCTGCAGAAATTGTAGGTGTAGATTGGTATACTGATTTAGCGGTCATCTCCATCGATGCTCGTGAGGGTCTGGTCTATGCAGAGTTTGGTGATTCATCTTACCTCCGAGTTGGTGAGCCTGCCATTGCCATCGGTAATCCTTTAGGGCTGGAATTCTCCCGAACAGTAACACAAGGGATCATTAGCTCCACAGAGCGCTCTGTGCCACAAGATTTGAATGGTGATGGTCAGCCAGAATGGGAGCTAGATGTAGTGCAGACCGATGCAGCCATCAATCCAGGCAATAGTGGTGGAGCCCTGATCAATATTGATGGTAAAGTGGTAGGCATCAATAGCATTAAGATCATGGAAGCAGGAATTGAGGGCTTAGGCTTTGCCATTCCCAGTAATGACGTGCTGCCTATTATTGAGGATATCTTAGCATATGGCTATGTAAAGCGGCCATACATTGGAATTGACCCGAAGGATCTCCAACTCATTGATAGCTATCATCGGGTTAATACTTTGAATCTGCCAGATGAGGTGGTAGGAGGTATTGTCATTATCGATCTACCTGTCACAGGTCCAGCCTATCTTGCAGGCCTCCGTGAGCTGGATGTGATCACACAATTAGATCAAACACCGATTCAAAACTCCGCCGAATTGCGTAAATATCTCTATCGGAACAAGAAGGCTGGCGAACAGGTTCAGGTCACTTATTATCGCGATGGTAAGGTGAATACCACCACCATACAATTGACCCAATTCCCCAAGGACGCCACCAGTAATCCATCATAACAAGAGAAGAGGACAACATCATGACACACATGCTATTCAGCTGCAAAGAGCACATCGAAGAAATCCTAGATCAATTTGTGGATCAATATGAGGAGGCGCCAGACCTATATCCTCTTGGCTATGGTTCATGGCAAGAGGAATTGGATGACTCATCTCGTGAAGTAGTAGCTCCTGTAATGAAGGAACATCCAGCCTGTACCTGGTGTGGTGCCAAAGCCGATTATCTGCTCTTGAAGGTTCCTGTTGAAGGCAGTGAAGACGAAGCGACGGATAAAGCTGATGAATCCGATGAAGTAGAGGATGCAGCCATCGATCTAGAGGATGAAGAGTAATCAATAAGGTGCTCGGTTTAGGGAGAGGAGAAGAAGCCATCATGATGAACGTAACCATCATCTCTGTGGGTAAGCTGAAGGAGAAGTACTTGCAAGCAGGCATTGATGAATATCGCAAACGCCTCAGCGCCTATGTGAAGCTACAACTCATGGAGGTGGCAGATGAGAAGGCTCCCGAAACCTTGAGCGATAAAGAGATGGAAGCAGTGAAGGAGCGGGAAGGCGAGCGTATTCTCCAACATATCAAGCCAGATATGCATGTGGTTGCTCTCGATCTAAAAGGCAGCATGCTCAGTTCCGAGGAATTGGCCCAGCAGTTTAATGACTGGGCCACCTACGGAACCTCCAGCGTCGCCTTCATCATCGGCGGTTCCTTAGGCTTAAGCCCGCAAGTTTATAAGCGTGCTGATCAATTGCTCAGCTTCTCCCGCTTTACCTTTCCCCATCAGCTGATGCGCTTGATTCTGTTGGAGCAGATCTATCGAGCGCAGAAGATTAATAAAGGGGAACCGTATCACAAATAGAGGCAAAAATTGTTGAAGATAAGGTGGTAATTCTTTATCGGAAGCGGGTATTGAAAATGTGCTTTCATTATCCGTTTCACGATATAACAAATGGATAAGTATAAAGGTTTTGGAAATATTCATTTCAGCAAAATCAAATTCAAGTTCTATGTTTTTAATAGTTCTGGATCTATCTAATTGCTTGATTGTAATATTAGCAATTAACAGCTGAAGTAGTTGTTTTTGATTTTCCCTAGATGTCTTCTTATAAACAGATAGGAATTTTTTTAATAATTTTTCGATCAACTCTGGTTGAATTACTTTTGAATCCATAGAACCTAATTGTATTATAAGCTCATTTTTCTCCTGTCCTAACTCTCTTTTCTCATTGGAGACCTTTTGCAATCTTTCTTGCAGGATATCGACAGGGAGAGTGTTTTTCTCAAAGGCATCCATATACTTTGCTTGTAACTGTTCATTTTCTTTTAATCGTATTTCAATCTTTTCTAAATCTTTGTTAAGCTGACTTATCGAATGAGCGGAACTTGAACTTATGTCTGTGAGCGTCTTATATAATCCCTTCCTATTAGAACTAAAATGTTCTATTTTCTTGATAACCCTATCTTCTGCTTCACAAGCCTTAATAGAATTAGCTTTACAAGCAGCAGATCCTTTATTATGGAAATCGCTACAGACGTAATAACGATGTTTTCGTTTAGTTCCATCTTTACGTGTATATGTTGTAATTGATGGAACCATACCTTGACCACAATCAGGACAGCGTAAAAGTCCACTAAGCAAGAATGGTTCGTTTGATTGACGCTGCCTGCTTAAATGACTTACTTTTTCTCCTCACTTGTACAACGCTCCATAATTCATCCGAAATAATAGGTTCATGTTTTCCTTCTACTAGAATGGGATTTGGATTTTTCCCTTTTCTCCGTTTGGTGTCCCAATTCTCAACTTTTAGCCAACTGATTTTACCGTTATATACAACATTGTTTAGGATTTGTGCTACACCGTTAATAGAAAGGTGCTGGTTTCGCTTCGTTCTAAATCCTGCTTTATTTAAGTGGTTAGAAATTGCTCTTAGGCCTTTCCCATTTGCATACATATGCTAGATTAGCTGTACTATCTTAGCTTCCTCTTCATTGATAACAAGTTCTTTTTTAATAGTGTCTATCTAAATACAACTCCACCGTTCCAATGCCCTTCTAATGCCCGTTGTTTCATTCCTAGTTTTACATTTTCAGATAAAGTATTATGCTCCATTTCAGCAATAGAAGCCATAATTTGAAGTACTAGGCGACCTATAGGACTACTGGTATCAAAGTTCTCCGAGTAGGATATAAATTTCACGTTGTATTTTTCAAACTTATCTAGAATCATGAGTGTGTCTAACATATTTCTTGAAAGTCGAGATATTTTCCATACTAAAACGGCATCGAATCTTTCATTTTCAACATCATTAATTAGCCTCTGCATTTTAGGACGTTATGGATTTACCGCTAATTCCTCCATCGACGTATTTATCGACTACTTCCCAGTTATAGATTTGAGCATATTGCTGAAGTGTTTGAAGTTGCGCTGTTATACTGAAACCTTCTTTTGCTTGTTCTTCTGTACTAATGCGGGCGTAGATAGCCACCCTTTGTATTTCTGTTACCATATTTGTCCTCCTTTCACTTTTATAATACTATGAAAATAATAGAAGGGGAAAATGGATTTAAGACTCTTTAGTTTATACTTGCTTATTAATATTAGGAGTATTTTGGAGAACTCTTAATTATGTAAAGGAGGAAGGGCATTTGAAAGTATATCATGAAGGGGGAAAAATATATTTTCATGACAAAGAACAAGGTGTGTTTGGCTACACAAACTATGATGAAAAATTATGGGAGAAAGTTCAATCCGTAAATTGGCGGGTAATTTGGGGTAAGCCAAATTCAAAAGGTCAGCGAAAAGGTTATATAGGGACATACTCAAAAAAACTTGGAAAATATAATAAGCTTCATCAAGTAGTAATGATACATTGGTATGGACTAGAAGCGCTTATTAAAGCATACGAGAAAGACTTCATTGTTGAACACATGGATAATAATTCTTTTGATTGTACAATAGAAAATCTAAGTTTTGCTCCCAATAACGTCAATATTGCTAAAGGTCAAACGTATGATATTGAAAGGGTTGAAGCTATTCCAATAGCTGCGATTAATATGTATAAAGATTTTGAAACAGGCAAATATCAAATTACTGTTGGCTTTAATAATTGGGTGGTTAAGAAAACAGAAGATGGTTTAACTCCAATGAATGAAATCCGGCTGGTTTATGAGGATGATTACAGACGCACATTAATGGACGCACAAGATATCTTATATGAACTTACGACCAATGGTATTATTAATCCAAAAAAATTAAACCATATATACATGGAAGAAGAACCAGCAGTACTATATGAATTTAAGGAAGGAGAAAATAGGTCTGGTGTAATTGAAGTAGATGGTAAGATGCATATAATACTTGATGAACACACTCGCCTTATAAAAGTTGCTCCTAATAAAGAACTTTACAAAAAGGACTTCTAATTTCCTAATTGATAGATTATATTTTTAACCTCTTTACGTGTACATTACTTGATGGTCTGCAAGAACTGGCAGCATTTTAGTTGAATAATATGTTGCATTGGTGAAAAGGTGGCCAAGGAAGTAATATCTTGTAGACAAGTTTGAGGGGATGGTAGGAAAATGCTTAAATAAACTAACATAAACAGTGGTTTAATTACTTTGAGTCACAATGATTATGGATATCAGGATGTAATAGATGATTTCCCCTCTGCAAAGGAAATCATTATTGTTACTTATAATATTTCTAAAAACGATACAAGATTACTAGACCAATTGAAAATGCTAGATGAAAGTGTTTCGGTGACATTTATAACGAATTTACCTCAAAGATATGAAAAGTATTTTAGAAGTAATCAAATTAAGACACCAGCTGATCGAGCTTTAGAAAATATTAAAGATTATTTTAATCAATTAGATCGTGATAATTTTAATTGCGATTTAACAGTTTATTTCTGTTATGAAAATCATGCTAAAATTATGATGACTGAAAATATAGCATATATTGGATCAGGTAACTTCTCTGATGAAAGTAAAAATAATGTGGAAGCAGGAATTACCCTTACCGATTACGAGAGTATTAAAGCTGTAAAAAATCAATTAATACCAGAAATCATAAGTCGTTCTATTCGATACGCAACTTCATTTTATACGGTTTATATGGAATATGTAGCAGATTGGTTAATTGAATGTAACGATTTCTTTGATCATTTAGATATGGGCATTTTTACATATGCTGAAGTTAGATATGCACAAGAGGAAAAGGTTCTCGATTTTACTAATGCATCCATATCTTTTGAGAAATTAAATAGATTTACAGAAATGATAACAGAGGCTAAAGATTCAATACAGGTTATGATCCTTGGAGAATTTGATCAATATATAGATACAGGTAGAGCTGATGGAATAAAAAAATTACTATTCTTACTAGATACCCAAGTTCAAAAATTAGAAGATTTATTAGAGGAATTAGCCAGTTTTGACTTTCAAGAATTGCAAATTGATTATGCACAAAAAATGCATGAGTATTATACAGGGGATCCCGATGATTTAAATTATGCTTTTGAAGAAGGGCAACGGAAAGCTCAAGAAGACTTTCAGGAAATTACTGAGCGATTTATCGGTTTAGATGGATATTTCGAAAGAGTCCAAATAAGAATACCTAGCTTATTACAGTTGTTAGTTAATGAGATCGAAAAAATTTCTGACATCCTAAAAAATGAAAGTATATATGAAGACCGTTCATCTATAAATAATACAAATAAAGAGTTATAAAACCTAACATCTGTGAAATGTTAGGTTTTCTGTATTAACCTCAACTCAAGGGTCTTCTAATATTCACAACACTTTATGTCCCCTATTAAACACATAGTTACTTCTGGAGGCTTGATACACAACGATGTTTTCAAAACCTGTTCTACTGCCATTTTTAAAACACTTATTTATGATTAATTGATTATGATTAGTATTCGTGGTGGAAAATACATTTAATTTCTTATAAATCTTGTGATAGACATTGGTTCTTCTTCTTATCTCCTTGATATATTCAGGATTTAGAGAGCGAATGCTATCAATCTCATTACCACTTTTAATAAAAATGGTAGGAAGATGAGCCTTGTTTGTTGGAATTTGGCTATCAGTAATTTCATAGGTATCAACCAGTATCAAATTCAACTCATTTGATGAATAATCCATATTTTTTTCGATGACAGTAATTGATTGAGCTTTTTCTTCTACATCACTATCAACAATCACTTCAGGGAAAATATCCTTCAAAAGTAATTTGTACTGTAGATACATTGGTACTCTAACTAGACTAACCTTCCCATAGCCAAGTATTTTGCTGGCTAACCAATAAACCCATATCGGATACTCGTTATACTTGTTTCCAGAGTTAAATAATTTGCCTTTATTTGCTTTTGTCCTCCAAATATAAATAATTATTGATAAAACTACCCCGCCAATAATAGAAATAACTCGTTCATTATTAATAATATTTTTTATCATTTCATCAAAATTTGCTGCATCTATACCTATCAGGGAGAGAATGCCATAAGCAATCTCTTGAAGAGGGTAAAAGATACTTACTATTGCTGGTAACAAGATTAATAAACATTGAAATAGGACCTTATTCACTACCTATATCACCCCTTAAAATTATTTTGTTATTATGCATAGGGTATTAATTTTCGCATGCGTTTCTGCATTTGATTTTCTTTCCACTCATCGTAATAAAGAGAAATAATATCTTTATCTATAGAAAATTCCTTCCGAGTCATCACGTCTCTATATTCAACTATTTTTTTATGCAAAGAACATTTTGTTACTATGCGTTTACAACCACACGGACACTTCTTTTTATTACTTCTATTTGGTTTTTGGCTTAATATATCTAGTAAGTTAATTACCTGATCAATATATTTAAGTTCAAAAACCTCCAGATAATCCTGAATAATACCATCTATACCGTGGTATAACTCGCCAAATACAAAGTTTTCCTCACCTTGAAGTCTTAGTGAAATTGCATAGAAGTATGGAACCACACATGAATTAATAAAGCCATCTAAAGTAGGGTTGTCCTTAATACGCTTCTTCAAACTCATTGGCGATCCTAAACATAGAGATGAATCGGGATAAGCATGATAATCCAACGTTTTGGGAAATCTTTCTCCAATTTCGTAGACGGTCGGAGTCTCTTTAGGGTAACTTTTAGGGATAACAATCCTTATTGAAAACTCGTCCTTTATATTTCCGTAGGAATCATTCTTTATATCGAAAGCCAAGGTCCCTATAACAACATACTCTTCGTTATTTGAAGGAGCTAAAGACATTTGAGGGTTACTTTCTAAAAACCATTCTAAATCTTTAATGTTAATATGCATCACCCCAAGGTTTTGGTGGATTTATTGGTAAGCTTGTTACATTTCTCTGCTTGTCACTTATATATTTTTTATTTAAAAAGCTTTTATCTATATTCAAAGAGAATTTATTATTTAAGATTAAACTAGCTGTTTCATAACTTTCCGTTTTTAATAAGTTGTAAAAATCAACTTTCGCTTGTAACAACCAGTTTTTGAAATTCCCTTCTAAATCTAATTTCTTTCCTTCTGACGTATCCCACCTGTCTGTAAAATCTTCATTGGGGTTCACAGGATTGGGAACTCTGGGGGTACTAGGGTTAATATATGTTGGCATATTTTTCAATAGATTTATCAATGCTTCTTCTAAATTCAATTCTCCATTATAAGCTCTAGCTGCCAAAGTTGTTATAATAATAGAAATCGGCTTACTATCATCTTCTCCAAACATATTATCACGATGTCTCTTTAACAATTGAATACATCTTTGAAGAATGGTTTTTCTGCTGTAAATTGGAACAGGCGTTATTGAAGAACGATTGTATAGTCCGAAGTTGCCCGTTGTCATGCGACTCTCAAACCATTTCAAATATCCTTCTGGATTACTAATATTCCAGTCTTGCGAGATAATGGAATAATTATCAAGTCGATCATCGGTAATGTTTATAGCAGCGTCAACCACAGATTTGTTTAAGAGTTCTTCATAATTGAAAGCATCTTCTAATTGTTTTTTGTAGACCGATTGCATATCAATATTTAATGGTATACATGGAACTATATCTAAATGAAATTTAATCTCGTCCATATACTCCAATCTCCAACAGCGGTGCTTCTCTTCTAGTTCCTGCTTGATCCCCTTTGCTACACGATAACTTTCTAGTTCAGTACCGACCATTTCCTTTAATTGTTCCTGTGTAAACAAAGACTTAAAATTAGGGATAATGACTTTACAACCCATGTCTAAATCATATTCTTCTTGTTCGTTAATAGGTTTTATAGTAGTCCCTAATGCAAAAGAGCCTTGAGGAAATATTTTTATATCTACATCTTTGAAAGAACTATTTTCTCTATTAAACCATTCTCCCAACGACTTATATCTTTGAATTGTTTTTTCAACAACATACTCAGGTAAATCTAGTTGCTCAATCATTTCTTCTAAAACACTTTTTTTATATATTGTTTCAGGCATTACAAATCCCCTTTCGTATTGTTTATCAAATGGTTGATGTTACCAACCATCACACTAAATATAGTAACATAGAATGTTTGTTCACACAATATATAGTGATATTAATAATCTATTAAAAATAATAACCAAACCTTTAGAGGAATTTTTAAAGTTACTTCTATTTTGGAAGAACAAAAATGGGGCGTCCAGAATTCAGCTTTCACTGACTTTCTGGACAGCCCCTTTTGCTACAAAAGTTTCTAAGTTACATCCCATAAACAAGAATATTAAATGACATCCACAAATAATAAGAAAGCCATGAGCACTCCCATTGTCACTCCCTTTAGGACCGTCATCGTCATTGCTTTCTGCCCAGCACGCGCAGTAGCAAGAATGGTTCGAAAATAGAGTATGGCTCCTACAATAATTAACGTAGACTCTATGAGAATACTCGCCATGGTGAAGTTCCACAGTCCCAGTCCGAGTAGTGGCAAGTCACCAAGATTCCCGGGGAGGATCGGTAAATCTGCCCGATGGACGAGTAAATCGAGGATCCAGTGGCTGAAGACAACGGAACTGAGAATGACTCCACCTCGTCTTCCCCAGAAGCGATTCGCTGCTAAGCCTGTAAGCAGAGCAATTAGTAGGGCGCCTAGTAAAGAGTGGGAGTAATACGCTTGAAATAGATAACCCCCATACCCGTTGCCAGCAACGGGTTGCATAGACTCAATGCCAGCTATGAATAAAGGTAAAAAAACGATATCAAGCAATTGTGTGCTCACTAATAACGCCCAAAGTGGTATGTTGGGTGACTTCGCTTTAACTGCTGCAGCCAGACCAAAATGTCCTGCCATCATCATTATCATCTCCTCGAATGAAAGCCTTTTTTTTGAAACACCTTATCGTCCTGTGAGATGGATCATTTGCATCTCACATTAATGTTGCATACATGAGTCTAAGCAGAACGCCAATTTCCACATATAAGGATTCATATCATCCATAGAGAGAATCAGCTATAATTTATGGTAACTACATAAGTAGAGAGGAGACATATGATGTGGAAAGAGTTTAAGGCTTTTGCAGTGAAAGGGAACATGCTCGACCTAGCCATTGGGGTTATTATTGGTGCTGCCTTTGGAAAGATTGTCAGCTCATTGGTAAACGATATCATCATGCCGATTATCGGCTTAATGCTTGGCGGCATTGATCTTACTGCCCTGTCAATTCCACTTGGTGATGCAGATCTGATGTATGGCGCGTTCCTCCAAACATTGATTGATTTCTTCATCATTGCTTTTTCCATTTTCCTATTTATTAAATTCTTGAATAAGTTTAAGAAAAAAGAGGAAGAGAAAGCACCTGAAGCACCGACTCCTACCAAAGAAGAGATATTGCTAACAGAGATTCGCGATTTACTTAAAGAGCGTCAATAATCTAATGGATCGCGGTGCGATATCCCATGCTGAGATGTACAGTATTGTAAACTTGTCCATATAAATTCTTTCAACTTTCAGTGAGATTGCTTAATTGCATCTCGCTTTTTTGTATTGCATGAATACCTGCAAGCAGGGTTTCAATTAATACATGTAAGGTGGTATCAATATCTAGTGGTAGTCCGAATCCGTTGGCTTGCTCTAAGGAAGCAAATCCATGAAGTAGACTGCGGAACACTCGCACTACATGGAGGGCTTCATCTTCTTCTAACCCGTAGTACTCCATCACCTGCACGGTAAGTTGCACAATTTCTCCTGCTACTCTCTGCAATTCAGGATCATTTGGATCAGGAGCGCTCAATGTCGCAGTATATAAGCCGGGATGTAAGCGGGCGAAGGTGACATAAGCTTTGGCCATGGTACGGATCGCCTCATCACCAGATCGTCCCACTGCTGCCTGTGTGATTACTCCATTCAGTTGATTCAACCCATAAAGGGTCAATTCTCGGCGTAGACCAGGTAGTCCATCCACATGGTTGTATAAGGATGGTGAACGAATTCCCAGCTTTTTTGCAAGAGAAGCTAATGTAACTTCCTCTAGGCCGTGTTGATCAGCAATTTCTGTGGCTGTCTGTAGAATTGTTAGAAGGTCAAGAGCAGCTCTTTTGGACATGTCATCGTCTCCATTTCATGATTGATATTCTAGATTCCGTTCAGCTTTAGCGATCGCTCGGTCTATAGCAGTGCATGGTGCATCGAGCATACTGCCATGTCCTGTTGCCAGCAATGTAGGTTCATACATTCGTAGTCTCCTAACACTCCCTAGCGCAATCTGCTTATTCCATGTAGCCCATGCTGGGAACGGGAATAATGGTTGTACTTGGCCCGCTACAGCAACACCACCTCTTGTTTGCATTGCATCCCCAACAATTAATGCATTGTTCCTCGTATCGAGAAAGGCCATTAAGCCTGGGGTATGTCCAGGCGCATTGATAGCAAGCAAGGAACCAATCTGATCCCCATCTTGCAGCAGAACATCCGCCTTTGTCTTGAGACGCTTTGGAACGCCGCCACGGATCGGCGTTTTTGGTTCACTAGGCTCCAGTGATTTATCTCCGTAAATCAACTTTGACTCTCTTTTGGAAATATAAACGGGAGTGTTTGGGAGTGCTAGCTTGAGAGCATCGAGTGCGCCAGTGTGGTCATCGTGGGCATGAGTTAGCAGTATTCGAGTAATTGGTTTGCCAATATGATGAGCTGTCTTGATAACCTTGGTGGCACTATATGGTAAGGCAGCATCGATTAAGGTTAATCCATCGTCTTCCTCCACCAGATAGCAGTTCACCGGAAAAAAACGCGGCAGAAATGTTAATTGAAAAACCTTCTTCTCATGAGTAATTCGCATTGACTTCATCACCAATTCCTTTTAACTAATAACGTTAGTTTTATTATAACTAATGTTATTAGTTAAAAGCAAGCGGAAAATGGTAGAAATGTTTGGCGAACTACAAATAAAAACACCTTACTGCCACCACACTTTCCATGTAGCTGAGTAAGGTGTTTCGTTATTACTTGTTTGAGCCGAACATTAATTCTCACTAGATGCCGTTTTTGCCAATAAAACTTTTTCTCGTACCTTCACCATGTAGATAAAGAGCGCGAGAAGAATGAGGGCAACACCTAGGCTGAGCAGGGTACTACCTGTGAAGCCTAGGATAAGATAGCCTACAACAGAGAGCAGACCAGCTGTCACTGCGTAGGGTAGCTGTGTAAGCACGTGATCAATATGGTGGCTACCTGCACCAGTGGAAGAGAGAATGGTTGTATCTGAGATGGGTGAGCAGTGATCACCGAAGACAGAACCGGCAAGTACACTGGCCATGGCAGGTAACAACATATTCATATCTACAACAGAGACGATATTGGCAGCTATACCTAGCATTACGCCAAATGTTCCCCAGGAAGTTCCTGTTGCTAATGACATGAATGACGAAATAACAAAGAGTAAGACGGGTAGAAATGCAACATTCATACGACCATCGATGAGATGAGCGAGATAGACACCTGTTCCCACCTGGCCGATGATTTCGATGATAGTCCAGGCAAAGAATAGAATCGAAATAGCAGGGACCATGGATTTGATTCCACTTCCAATACCCCCAACAATTTGAGCAGTGGGCATCCGTTTCATGAAAGCGAGTAGAAGCGTAATCGCTAAGGCTGCGAGTCCCCCGTATAAAAGTGATGCAGAAACATCGGTGTTCTCAAAGATCTTAAGAAGAGTTGCTTCGCCTTCTGTGGCATTGGCGCCTGTTACGAACATAAAGGAGACGGTGGCAACGATAAGAACAATGATGGGGAGAACAAGATCCCGTACTTTCCCATTTTTGCTCTCAATGACATCGCTTTGACCAGGTACCTTTCCTTTGCTTGGATCAACAAGCTGGTGATGAAGGATGGCCCGTTCTTCATGCTCCCGCATCTTCCCAAGATTTAAGTTGAAGAAGATCGATGCAAATACCAACAGTAATGTGAAAATAGCATAGAAATTCATCGGGATCATTTTCAGGAAGGCACCTAATGCGCTTATCCCTGTAACTTGTAGCGTGACGAAAATACCACCAATAATAGACATGATGTAGGCACCCCAACTAGAGATGGGCGAGATCACGCAGACAGGCGCAGAGGTAGAATCAATGATATATGCTAACTTTGCCCGTGGAACATGGTGACGGTCTGTAATGGGGCGGCTAACATTACCAACAGCAAGGCTATTAAAGTAATCATCGATAAAGATGATTAAACCGAGAATAACAGCAACCAATTGTGCACCAGCCCGGGTTTTTACTCTTTTCATCGCCCATTCTCCGAATGCACGACTTCCCCCAGAAAGTGAGATGAGTGATGTAATCATCCCCAGTAAAAATAAGAAGAAGATGATATACATATTCCATGTGTTTAATGCACCATCAGTGATAATCAATCCTTTGACAATCTCATAGATCATGACGATGCTGCTCGTGATACTGGAGAGAATTCCTTCCCACAGACTGCTACCTGCAGGTAGATCTGCATAGCTAAGCATCAATGCACCGACGAAGATCCCTGCTCCAAGAGAGATAAGGACACGACGTGTTAATAGAACCATGACCAGTGCCAAAATCGGTGGTACTAAAGAGAGTACTGAGTTTTCCAATGTGATCCTCCTTTTTTTGGTGGAAGCACTTATCGGGATCTTCAGGCTCGTTCATTCTCGCAGTAGTATGAGAACTTAGCTTACCCTTAGAAGGGGATAAAAAAAGACAACCATAGGAGAAAACACCTACCGTTGTCGGTTCTTCGAATGAGTTCACCACAATAAAAATAATGGTTCATCGCTCGAAAAAATAACCCAAACTCGATAAGTAGTGCTCCATTGTAAATGGGGTGATTTACAATGACAGTGTTATTCCTATTCGGAATAACCCCAGCAATCAACATCTTGACTGTGCTGATCACTTCGGCGAAGCATCCTTTTGTTTACCTCTCATCGTTGTCATCCTCAAGGTAACTACTCATAAACCTCGCGCCTCTGCCCTATCGTTAGATAAGACTTGATATTAAGTTTTGATTGATTTAGATTTTAACAGAATTGCTGATCAATTTCAAATACAAAATATTGCTATTTTCATATAAGCATGATCAACCACGTAGGATAAAATTACCTTAAATTGATTTCCCTAACCATTCATCTATAATATTGGTAGAGAATGCTATTCATCTCGAGCTTGCTAGAAAAAAATGTGCAATTCCATCAAGCAAACCCTTTTATTATTCTGTAATAACACATAACGACAAATTAGGTAATTATAATATTGTTTTTGCTTCGTTACTCAAGACATACCCTACCCCAAAAGATGGATAATCAATGCCACTAGTAAAAATGGTACAAGGAGTGGATGAGGAGAATGAAGAGGATACGCACAGGCTTTCTTGCGCTGCTGTCGCTACTATTTGTCCTAGGTTTAGTATCAGTGGCTTGCTCTAGTGTCGATGAGCAAATGATAATACCCATTAAACAACAGACTACTTATGCTAGTGAGCAAGAGCTTGCGCGAGAATCAGAGGAAAAGCTGAAATTTGCCATTCTTTCAAATGTATCGATTAAGGAAACCTATCATACCTACTATAATTTTATCCATCACCTTGAAGAAGAATTGGGTATGGAGATTGAAATTATCCAATTAAATACCTATGATGAAATCTTATCTGTTTTTACGAAGGGCGAAGCAGATGCAGGTCTAGTCTGTGGTTATCTCTCTGTATTAGGAAGTGAGCAAGGCGTGATGGAGCGGATTGCCATGCCCATCATCAATGGGAAGGAACAGTATACCTCCTATATCATTACTCGCAAAGAGAGTGAAATCAACTCGCTGCATGATTTAAAGGGTAAGAGCTTCGCTTTCTCAGATCCGGATTCATTTGCAGGCTACCTAGTACCGAAATTCCTAATAGAGTCAGAAGGCTATGATTTTTCTAACTTCTTTCAGCGAACCTTCTTCACCTATAGTCATGACCATTCCATCGCAGCTGTAGTGAATGGCCTCGTTGATGCAGCAGCAGTCTATAGTACCAGCTATGACAAGCTAGTGAAAGAGCAGGACCCCTTGATCGAAGGGATCAAAGTGGTTGCAGAAGGGGCCTTTGTTGGGAATCAGCCCATCATCGTGAATCCCAGTTTACCATCGACGCAAAAAGAGGAACTGAAAAAGGTTCTTCTCCATTTACACGAGAAAGAAGCTGGACAAGAGGTATTAGAACTGCTCAATTATGATTATTTTGTTGAGGCAGATGATCGTCTGTTCTCCCCTGCTCTAATTATGCTCGAGAGTCTGAATGAAAAGCCATGATGAGTAAAGAGATGACATTACTGAACAAGCTGAGGAATGTAAGTGTGAAAGTGAAGATTTTAGGAATCACCCTAGGCCTCGTCCTATTAATGGGAATCACCAGTATCTTCATTGTGAGAGAGCTACTCGTAATTAAATTAACAGAGGATTTAGAACGAAGAGCGCTTTCTATCGCCAGTGATCTATCGTCACGAGGTACAGATTTCACCATTCTCCAGGATATTTATAGCTTAGACAAGTTGATCAAAGAGATGGAGCGGAATAACCCAGACATCGAATATATCTTTTTCTTGGATCACCAGGATCATGTCATTATCCACAACCTGGGGAAGGAGTATGAAGTATCACTCCAGCTCATCCAACTGAATCGTGATACCGACTGGTTTGAGCAGTCCTATCAATTACACACCTTTATTTCAGAAAATGGGGTCATTCATGATGTGCTTTCCCCGATGCTAGAAGGTGATGTGGGCTTTGTCCGAGTGGGACTAAATGAAAATCAAATTGCTGAAACCATCAATGAGCTTACCTTCATCCTTATCATTTCTACCACGCTTATTGGGATTGTAGGCGTTATTATTGCCTATCTTTTGACGAGAATTATGTATCGTGATCTAACCAAGCTCATTCAGGTGAGCAATGAGGTGGGGAAAGGGAATCTAAATTTCTCCGTAGCCATCGAGTCCAATGATGAAATTGGTCTACTAGGAAGAGAGTTTAACACCATGATTCAACATCTCAAGGAGAAGAATGATGAGAACCTGCGTTACCTCGATCAATTGAAAATGCGGAACAATGAGTTGGCATTATTGAATCAGCTCTCTGTCACCGCCTTAGATGCTAGTAGCTTCAAAAGACATTTGAATCAAACAGTGACCCAATTGAAAGAGGAATTACAGCTTTTAAGCTGCTTCATTGAGATTCAATTGAGTGGTGAGAAGCTTGAATTCATTCAAGGTGAGACGGCTTGCCTGACCTGTTTGCAAGCTACATCCGTCAATTGTCAGCGCAGTAAGAGTAAGCACAAGACGTTTCCGCTAAAAACAATGCAACGTGGTGTTGGGAAAATTGTGATTTGCTTTAAAGAAGAGCCTAATGGGATCCAGCTTCGTTTTATCAACTCCTTTGCCCGTCAGCTCTCCATCATTATTGAGAATGTGGAGCTATGGCAGGAGCTGAAATATAAGGAGGAGCTACGACTAAAGCTATTGGATAAAGTGATTACAGCACAGGAGGAAGAACGGCGACGGATTGCCCGCGAGTTACATGATGAGACGAGCCAGTCCCTTACCTCCATCACCTTAGGGCTTAGTATGCTAGAAGAAGTGGAGACCGCTGAGGAGAAGCGAAGCAAACTGCTGGAGCTCAAGGAGATTGCCGAGAAGACCATGGCAGAAGTACACTATATCTCCTGGTCTCTCCGACCCAGTGCCCTTGATGATTATGGCTTACTACCAGCAATCAAGATGTATGCCAATGATTTTTCAAAAAAATATGGAGTTGAAGTAGATATTCAGGTGATCGGATTTGAGCAAGTTCGCTTACCTTCCACCGTAGAGGTGACCATCTACCGCGTCATTCAAGAAGCACTCACCAATGTGGCACGTTATGCAGAAGCGGAGAGTGTGAGTATTATCATTAAACAAGCAAGAAATCAGGTCAGCCTCATTATCGAAGATGATGGGATCGGCTTCGACGTAGCGAAAATCTTAGATAAAAAGATCGCGAAAGAGCATTTAGGACTTAAGGGGATGCAGGAACGCATTGAATCAATTGGAGGGCACTTCTTCATTGAATCCAACCCAGGCTTTGGGACATCTATTTATGTAAACAATATTGAGATCGGTGGTGAACTTGCAGCACATGAAAATCATGTTAGTGGACGATCATAAGGTACTGTTATCGGGGATTAAGCTATGGCTCTCCAAGGTAGAAGGTTGGGAAGTTGTGGGTGAAGCGTTCAGCGGAGAAGAGGCCATCCAGATGGTGGAACGATTAAGACCTGATCTTGTCTTAATGGATATTTCCATGCCAGGAATGAGTGGGATCGAAGCACTAGCCCAAATGAAAGCCATCGCTCCCAATGTGAAGGTGCTCATGTTAACCATGCATACAGAAGAAGAATATTTAAAAGCAGCATTAAAAGAAGGCGCTTCTGGCTTTGTCCTCAAACGAGCAGCTCATACGGAGCTTATCTCAGCGATTGAAACGGTATTAGCAGGTCAGACCTACATCTATCCCTCACTTACCAGTCTAGTGATCAAAGGCTTTGTTGGTGAGGGGGAATCAAGGGCTGAAGAGAGAAAGGAAGAGTCAAAAAGAGAGTGCTTGAGTGAGCGGGAAGAAGAGGTTCTAAAATATATTGCTCTTGGCTATACCTATCAGGAGATTGCAGATACATTGTTTGTTAGCATTAAAACAGTAGAGTCATACAAGAGTAGAATATCAGAGAAGCTAGACTTGAAACGGCGCTCTGAGCTGGTACGCTTTGCCCTAAAAGAGGGTATCATCACCGCTGATGATTAGAGATTAGCAGAGGCTTGTAAGGAATTCCCCTATTTAGATCCCGGACTTTTTCCTCAGGATTTATGTGTTTTACTGCTAAAATAAGCAATTTTTCGATGCTATGGTGAGGATGAGGAAATAGATAAGGGGGGATTCACATGAAGGGAAAGGTCTTTTTCATTTACTTTTTAGTTGCAGTTCTAGCCATTGGTATTTCAGGTGGATTTGCCTCAACGGGTATTGTTAAGGATGACCCAGAGAGAAAAATCACCATCCCAGATGAGCGCCTTATCGAATTAAAAGCGAAGCTAGCCTATAATGGCGAGGATGTGTTCTGGCGTTTTGAATGGGATGCTGGTGAGGATTCTAGTATTCATCAATCTTATCTCGTGTATCGTGATGGTAAATGGCAGAAGCATAAGACCAATAATCAAGATGAGAATCGTTTCATGGAAGACCGCTTTGCAATGATGCTGGATGATGGCTCCGTAGAATTTTTTGAGCAGTATGGTGGTTTTATTACTGCAACCAGTGATATGAATAATATGTTGAACCCAGCCAATCCAGAGGAAACAAAGGAGCTGCTTGGGAAAGATTATGTACGCAAGTTCTTGCCAGAAACCCGTTATGACAAAAATGACTGGCGAACTGTGAAAAGTAAAGAGGATTTAGATAAGCTCGTAGATGCAGGCTACTTCTTAGATTTGTGGCACTGGAAGGCTCATCGGTCCAATCCAATTGGCTATGTTGATGATAACTGGGTTCGTGAGGATCGCAAGAATGACGAAGGGAAAGCTGGTAGTTCTAACTGGGATGAGGAGCTGGAGCAACCCAAATATATGTTTGACCCGAATAAAACCAATCAATATGCAATGGAATGGGATAAAGTAATCAATCGTCATTATACAACAGAGGATTACTATTATCTCGCAGAAGATATTATGGTGGAATATGACCCTCAGCATGAATGGAAGGAAGGAGATGTGCTTCCTGAGCTGATTGTCTCTCCAATTGAAGGAGGACGGGCAGATATCTTTGCACAGGGTGTCTTGCTAGATGGTAAATGGCATCTTGATATGCAACGAGCCATGGATACTGGTAAACCCCGCGAGGATAAGATTATCCGTGATCAGGGGAAATACACCGTTGCATTTGCAATCCATCGTAATTCATCAAGCCGCTATCACCTTACCTCATTCCCATTCACCATTGGCTTTAATCGAGACGCAGAGATTGAGGCAACATACTTTGAAGGAAAATTACCGCCTTGGGATCAGATCGAATGGACAACGATCAAGCTCTTCTATCCAGGTCAAATCACATGGGATCATGCCATGAATCCAGAAGCACATGCTGGTGGCGATTATGTTCAAAATAAGATTCCATTAAAGGATTTCCATACTGAAGATGAGTTCTCTTACTACGGTGTTGAATCAGAATTCCGTTCAGAGATTCTTAATCAATGGTTGTTGACCATGGGAGCTGTTTCGCTATTCGTCATACTCTTCTCGTTCGGGGTTGTCCGAGCTGCAGCCAATGTTGAAAGGAGTGAGGAAGAATGAAACCAGCATTTCATACAATCATCGTCTCGCTAATAACCGGAATTTTCTCCATCTCAATTCTAGGTATTTTCATTCGCATGTATATTCAAAAGTTCAAACCCGATCTTAAAAACACCATTGGAAAATATGCGGATTTTATGGCTTGGTTTTCAGCACTCGTTGGCTTTTTGCTCATCTTCGCAGCCTTAATTACTGGCTTTGCCATCTGGCCAACCTCAGCAGTGTTGAATAGCTCAATCTTAAAGAATAAAATATTTACAGCGCTCTTGCTCTTACTCTTCTGGGCAATCTTCCTCTTCATCCGTTATCGCTATCGTCAACAGCTATGGGAGAACAAGCCTCTACGAATCTACTATGCCCTTCTAGGGATTGGCGCCTTCTTCTGGGGGGTTGTAACCAACTCCATCGGTGGTGATGTAGCAGGTAATGCCAGTGGCTTTGAATACTTGGTTCAGCTTGTCACGGTGGATACACGTTGGACCTTCTACTTACCTAACACCATCTTGTTACTGCTACTGGGTCTTGGCATTGTTTCGATTATTTTGCCGGGGTTCTTCAAATCAAAAAAGGTAGCAACAGTGCCTCTCGAACAGAGTGAGGGTGCGGAACAATAGACATACAGCTTGCCGCAAATGATGCGATTCTCCCTGTATCTCCATGATGATACAGGGAGTTTTCTATTACTTTAATCTCCATATAAGGTTAAGGTAGGATAGAATAGGGGTGACAAGGATTGTAGTTGATGGGGGGCTATGAGAAGATGCAGGGAAGTATTTTACTTGTAGAAGATGATCTCGCTATTTGCGAAATGGTAGAAAGCTTCTTAGAAAAAGAAGGTCTAAGGGTGGTTACCTCTCCTGATGGTGAAGATGCCATCAAAAAATTTAATGAAGCGCAGTTTCAGCTTGTAATATTAGATTTAATGATGCCTAGGCTGGATGGCTTAGAAACATTAAAAATTATTCGTCAAGTGAGTACTGTCCCGATTCTCATCATGTCTGCCAAGGATCGTGATGTTGATAAAGCCTTGGGATTGGAGCTAGGTGCTGATGATTATATCTGCAAGCCCTTCTCATTACTGGAGCTATTGGCTCGGGTGAAGGCAGCGATCCGGAGAGCCAATCGATATGCAGTTCGCTCTGAGGAAGAGAATCGATTAATCATCTATGGTGATCTAGCAGTCGACATCGTCAATTTTACTGTTCATAAAAAAGAAGAGGCGATCAAGCTAACTGCGAAGGAATTTGAGATTCTCAAGCTCTTTGTCACCAACACCAACCGAGTTTTTACCAAGGCTCAGATCTATAACTTGATCTGGAAGGATGAGTATTTCGGCGATGAAAATGTGATCAATGTACATATGCGCAGGCTCCGAGAAAAAATTGAGAATGATCCATCTAACCCTCAATACATCAAGACATTATGGGGGATAGGCTATAAGTTAGAGGGCTGATAAGATGGAGATAACACTAGTAATCCTAGCGAGTCTTAATGCGGTACTACTCATTTGGATTGGACTTCAATCTGCTAGACAAAAAGCACGAAGTAAAAATCTCTCCTACATAAGCCATAAGATTGAGGGGCTTATCGCCGAGCATTCTAATGAAAAACTTCTCCTTGTTACAGAAGATCATGAATTGAAGCGCCTGCTTGTTGCCATGAATCATCTACTTGATCATCAGCACGCTCTTAAGGCACAACATCTAAGAATGGAAGAGTCGATGAGAAAGATGTTAGCTAACACCTCTCATGATATGAAGACACCATTGACTGTTATTCTAGGGTATTTAGAAATGATCCGACTAGACCCAATGATAAGCATTGAAGAAAGAGGGCAGTTAATGGTGAAGGTGGAATCAAAAGCAGGGGAAGTGCTAGCGCTTATTAATCGTTTTTTTGACTTGGCAAAGCTTGAGGCGAAGGATACAGAGATCTCCATCACAAGGGTGTTGATGAATGAAATCTGCCGAACAAACATCTTAACCTACTATGACTTGGTGACAGCGAAAGGGATAGAGGTATCTATTGAAATACCGGATTTTGATCTCTATGCATGGGGAAATGAAGATGTACTCGCACGCATTATGAATAACCTCATCTCTAATGCGCTTAATCATGGCGCTGATGGAAAAAGAATGGGCGTAACATTACGAGCAGATGAACGCTTTGTCTATGTAGATGTTTGGGATCAAGGGAAAGGGATTGCTGAAACCCATCTCGACCATGTATTTGAGCGGATGTACACATTAGAGGACTCACGAAATAAACTGTATCAGGGAAGTGGACTGGGACTCACTATCACAAAGAGATTGGTGGAGCAATTAGGCGGAACCATTCATTTAGAAAGTAAACCCTATGAGAAAACGGTTTTTACCATTTGCCTAAGACGGTTTCAATATTAGAGGAAAGTTCATGTAAAAACGAGAGGAAGGTTCCTCTCGTTTCGTTAAATAAAGCGCCATAGACCAATTTCAAGTTCTTGCAATCGCTTTTCAAAGCTTATCTGTTGCTCATCATGGATATCAATTGCATCGCCATTAAAAAAGAGAAACTTTTTTTGAGGTGAAGCTGCTAAACCATCAATGGCTGTATGGAGTGCAGCGTACTGAGCATCTACATCTTGCTCACACCTTGAGTAGGAGATATTTTCCCGTTCAAAGATAGGCTGCTTACGCGCGGAATCATCAAGGGTATTCTGATTGGTATCAACAATGGCAACAATACCACCAGCGTTCAGTAATCCTTCTAACACAGATAGAAGCTCTCTTTTTCTTAGCATGTGCTGAAAAGATTGAAATAGTTTACTCATGGTTTCACCTACTTTATGCAAAATACGTATGTACTCTTTTAACTATTCTATACCACATCTTACATCATTAATCATTGCCACAGTGGAGGTCTAGGCGGTTAGTCATGAACATTCTATTAAGAGCATGCTGTTTGATTACGAACGGGGATGAAGGTTAAAAATACAGTGCTTAAGGAATTCGTAAGAAATAGGTAAGAAAAAAGAGAATTTCATTACCTATAATGAGGATAAGGATGGCAATAAGGAGGGGGTTTTCCATGAATTATCTTATTAAGACCCACCAGTTAACCAAAACCTTCAATCATAAAGAGGTTATCTCGCAGGTGAATCTCAATGTGAAGCAAGGTGAGATCTATGGGTTTTTAGGACCTAATGGAGCTGGTAAGACAACCTTAATTAAGCTACTCACCAATTTAATCAAACCTACAGTAGGTGAGATAGAGCTGTTTGGAGAGCGTCTCACAACAAAATCTTATCATGTGTTAAGAAGAATTGGCTCAATCATTGAATACCCGATTTTTTATGAACGATTAACTGCAAGAGAAAACCTATTACTTCATTGTGAATACATGGGTTACTATGATGATAATGCGATTGATCAGGCGTTAGAAATGGTCAATTTAAGGAATATTGATGGGAAATCTGTCAAAAATTTTTCCCTCGGAATGAAGCAGCGATTGGGGATTGCCCGTGCCATATCGACAAAGCCAGAATTACTAATCCTCGATGAACCCATTAATGGACTCGATCCCATTGGCATTAAGGAAATGAGAGACCTGTTTAAAATGTTATGCAAGGAGTATGGAATCACGATCTTAATCTCTAGCCATATCCTCGCAGAGATTGAGCAAATCG
This sequence comes from Rubeoparvulum massiliense, assembly GCF_001049895.1. Taxonomy (GTDB): domain Bacteria; phylum Bacillota; class Bacilli; order Rubeoparvulales; family Rubeoparvulaceae; genus Rubeoparvulum; species Rubeoparvulum massiliense. The sequence continues at coordinate 487,384 of NZ_CVPE01000005.1, read as the reverse complement.
CTGATACCATCGGTGTGATTAAAGAAGGAAAAATCCTTCAAGAGTTCTCCTTAGAGACGCTCAGGAAAGATCAAGCGGAGTATATCGAAGTTACAGTGGATAATGTGAAGAAAGCATCTTATGTGTTCGAGCATCATCTCCGTTTAACCAACTTTAAGGTGATGGGTAACGAGAGTATACGAGTTTATGATCAGCGGGTTAGCGAGAAGGATATTACGAAAGCGTTAGTGTTTCATGATGTTGCTATAGAGGGAATTAATAAGAAGATCAATACCTTAGAGGAATATTTCATCAAGTTAATTGATGGAGGTAGAATTCATGCTTAATTTAATGCGCTTAGAACTGTATAAACTAAAACTTCCATCCTTGATCAAAGGTGTTCTTATTGCCAATGTGGTGATTTCCGCTTTTCTTCTTCTAATATTATATGGCCCTCAACCAGATGAAGATGTTGCATTTAAGAATTATACAGAACTCTTTGTGGCAATTGATACCTTTGTACGAGCTGCATTTATCATCTATGCTGCTGCTTTGATTGCGAAGCTGATTATTGATGAGTATAAAAATCGAACCATTACTGTTCTCTTTTTATATCCTATCAGTCGCAAAAAATTAATGGTAGCTAAGCTATTGATCATTGCTCTCTTCACATTTCTGGCAATTTTGCTATCCTATGCTGTTCTTATGACCTCGTTTTATGCATTAAGCATCAATCAGCAGTTAATCGCAGATACATTAACTATATCAATGATTACAGATCAAACGATTAAGCTGGTGATGAATGCTATTAGTGCAACCGGGATGAGCTTAATCCCTTTGTACTTTGGAATGCGAAAATTCTCGGTTCCCACAACCATTCTATCCTCCATTATCATTGTGATGATTGCGTGCTCGAATAATGCTGGATTTACACTGAATGATATCTTGTTCATACCTATTTCACTCGCTGCTTTAGGTACCTATATTGCTTATGCGAGTATTCATCGAATCGAGGAGCGGGACATCCACTGATGCTCTGCCATATTTCCCATACTATGAAAAGAATTGAGATGGTAATAATTTTTTCTCGAATAGTTGTTCTTTATCGGTGGACATACTATATAATAAATACATAGTATGGCTCAAAGAAGATAATAGTATAACTCTAATCAAGAAAGGATTCGGACGATGAAGCTAATCTACTCAGGCAAAACGAAGGATGTCTATGCACTGGAAGATGGCAACTATTTGCTCAAGTTTAAAGATGATGTGACGGGAGAGAATGGAGTTTTTGATCCTGGCGCCAATACAGTGGGCTTAACCATGGAAGGTGCAGGGCAGGCAGGACTTCGCTTAACCCAATACTTTTTTGAGAAACTGAAGGAGCAAGGAATTCCTACCCATTACATTACCGCCAACATCGAAGAAGCAACAATGACGGTTAAGCCAGCAACGGTCTTCGGGCATGGACTTGAAGTGATCTGCAGATACCGAGCAGTAGGTAGCTTCTTACGCCGTTATGGCATGTATGCCAAAGAAGGGCAACCACTAGATGCTTTTGTGGAAGTCACATTGAAGGATGATAACCGTCAGGATCCTCCCATTTCAGAAGATGCGCTAGATATGTTAGGAATCCTCACCAAGGAAGAATACAAAATCCTAAAAGAGCTAACCCAGAAGATTGCCAGCATCGTGAAGGCTGAACTGGCGAAGAAGGGGATTGAACTCTACGATATTAAATTCGAATTTGGACGTTCAGGTAAAGATCAACAGATTCTCTTAATCGATGAAATCTCTGGTGGAAACATGCGCGCTTATAAGGATGGTCAATATATTGAGCCATTACAGCTAACCAAGCTGATTTCAGAATAACAGAGATTGTCATAAGCAAGGCTGTATAAGGGATAAGGCCCTCATACAGCCTTGTTTTTTATCTCAGTAAGGCGGAGATAAACTCCTGATAAGATTGGATTAAAATAATTAGGACTCCCACAGGCACAATGTATTTTATCAAGGCACTCCACACCTTAGCTAGGCGGAAATGGATCCCAGAAGCTTCAATCTCCTGAATCGCATTCTCCGGCTTTAAGACCCACCCGATGAAGATGCTTAAGAGGAAGGCACCTGTGGTTAGCAGAATATTGGATGTTAGCTTATCGTATAAATCAAATATGCTCAGACTCCCAATGGAGAAGAGTTGATTCTTCGCAACCAGAGAGAGTGAAGCAGGGATTCCCATGATAAAGATGGCGATGCTAATCAGGATGGCAGAAGACTTCCGTTGAAATTTCTTTTCATCGACGAAGTAGGAGATCGCCACCTCTAACATGGAGATGGAAGAGGTGAGGGCAGCAAAAAGCACCAGAACAAAAAAGAGTATGACAAAGACTTGACCAAAAGGCATAGAGGCAAAGACAGCTGGTAAGGTGATGAACATCATCCCTGGTCCTTCGCCGGCTTCAAAGCCAAAGGAGAACACAGCAGGGATGGTAGCCAGTGCAGCAATTAAAGCCACTGCAGTATCCAGCAAAGGAATCATCACTGCAGATTGGACAAGGTTCACCTTCTTATCAAGGTAACTACCATAGGTGATCATGACTCCCATTCCGATGCTTAAGGAAAAGAAGACTTGACCCATGGCATACATGGCAAGATCGGGTGTGATCTTTGAAAAATCCGGTGTGAATAAGAAGCGGATGCCTTCCATACTTCCTTCTAAGGTTAAACTTCGGACTGCGATGATAATCAATAAGAGAAAGAGAGCAGGCATCATGAGCTTGGATGCTTTTTCAATCCCTTTCCGGATACCCCCTAAGACGATGACCAACGTGATCAGAAGAAAAATAAACTGGTAGCAGATCAGTTGGATTGGTGAAGCCAACAGCTGCGAGAAGACTGCTTCGAGGTGTGCAGGGTCTATTGTATTCAACTGACCACGCAATGCAGCTTGCAAGTAATAGAGAACCCATCCACCTACAGTGGAGTAGAAGGCGAGAATAAAGAAGCCACAGATGACAGCAAGCGCTCCGACGAACGCCCAACGTCGACTGATGCTTTTATAGGCCCCAAAGACAGAGAGCTGCGTCTTTCTTCCGAATGTGATGGCTGCCAGCATTAATGGCATACCGATCAAGAGAACGAAGAGAAGATAGAGTGCCACATAAGCTCCTCCTCCATTCATACCTACTGTATAAGGGAACTTCCAGAGGTTCCCCAACCCTACTGCTGAACCAGCTGCTGCTAGAACGAAGCCTGTTTTTGAAGACCATTGCTCTCTCATATTGAATCCTCCCTCATTGGTTTAAACAAGAAGAGATCGATGGGATAAAAAACGGAAGAGATCAAAAAAACTTCACCTCTATATAGAGGTGAAGTTGCTTCACGGTACCACTCTACTTGATTCAACAATGCTAAATCAATGCAATGTTGAATATCTTTACGCTTGTCTTGATAAACAAGGGTCCTCGTAAGGGGGACAACCCTTTGCTCCTACTCGGTTCACTTTGAGAGCAAAGACTAGTGAGTGAACATACACATTGGCGTATCCTACTGGCTCTCACCGCTTCCAGTTCGCTGAAAGGATCGTTTCAATGCTTCTTTCTCCATCATCGTCTATAATGTTTAATTTTTAAAAATTATAGACACAAACCAATGAAATGTCAAATCCAATTTTTTGTATGAACGCATTCAAGCATATCAATTTTAGATAACAACATAATTTTATCATCAATGCTTCAGACCTATGCTTCAGCAGGTAATTGGTCTTGTAGCATCCTTCGTTGATAGAGATTATTACACACTAGGGCAACGATAATCAATACTGTACCGGCCATATCATATAAGGTGAGTTCATAGCCTTGTATCATGGAAATGACCAAGGTGGTTACAGGAACAAAGTTGATAAAGAGGGAGCCATTGATGGGGTTTAGGTATTTAATGCCCACATTCCAGCTAATTAACGCAATCAAACCAGCAACTAGGATCATGAAGGCCATCTCCCACTTGATGGTGAAGAGTGTCCCTGCAGTAGGGATCTCAATATAGCCCATGCCTGTCATGATGGCGACGAACAGACCAGCAGTTAAGGAGCCGAGAACGCAACTCAATGTGGAGTAGCGGAGTGAGGACCAACTATCAAAGCTGTCTGAATTGCAACCCAACGTATAAACAGCCCAACCTACCTCACCGATGAAGATGACAAAGACCCAGAGCGGACCGCTTCCAGCGGCTGAAAAGAAGCTTAAATCACCTTTTGTAATCACCATAAAAACACCGATGAACGCAATGGCGATGCAGCCAAGGGTGAAATTGCTAGGACGTTGATGTTTAAAGAACCAGAGAATCAGTACGGCAATTAAGGGAATCATCGCTTCCATAATGGAGGCAAGGATCACACCAGGCTTGCCTAAGGATTTTTGCCCAAGAAAGACGAAGAAATTATAGACCGTAAAAGCCATGGTTCCGAAAAACCAAAGTGGCAATAGCTTCCCTTCAAGGCGTAAGGACTTGACCCCTTCCTTCATGATCAGCCAAATCACGAGCAAAATGGAGACAGATCCGTAACGGATGAATGAAAAGTAGAATGGATCGATATGGACTAGTGCACGTTCAGACACGGGGAACATTGCACCCCATGAGACGCTAGCAATGAGACAGAGAATGGCACCGATAATGATTTTATTGCTCTTCATATTGTTCTCCTCCAGCCGATTCTTAGTTGCTATGTAAATTGTGAAATAATTAACTACCTCTATCATAGCGGCAATCAAGTATCAAGTAAAATGATTGATAACGATTGAATATATCATTATAATTGATATATAAAAGGATCATGGGAGTGGAGGAGAAGGGGATGGAATTACGCGATTTACGAGTATTTCGTGCCGTAGCAGAGAATGGGAGCATCAGTGGAGCGGCGAAGGAATTAAATTACGTACAATCCAATGTAACAGCACGTATTCAAAGCTTAGAGAACAAGCTTCAGACGCCTCTCTTCTATCGGCAGAGTCGCGGCATGGTTCTGAACTCTGAGGGCAAGCGTTTACTAATCTATGCGAATAAGATTCTAACCATGGTGGATGAGATGATGGAGACATTTCAGGATCCTGATCATCCGAGAGGCTCCTTGCATATTGGTTCAGTAGAAACAGTGGTGAAGCTACCTTCCATCCTTTCGAGGTATCATCATCAATTTCCCCAGGTGGGACTTTCGATGGTAACCGGTGTAACCAGCCATTTGATCAATGAAGTGGTGGAAGGAAATTTAGATGGCGCGTTTGTCATCGCCCCCGTTCAGCATCCCCAGCTTAAGCAGGAGATTGTCTGTGAGGAGGAACTGGTACTAATTGCCAACACCCAATCCACCTCCATTGAAGAAGTAAAAACAGAACCCCTTCTTGTTTTCGGTGCAGGCTGCGCTTATCGCGCTCGTCTACGGCAATGGCTAGAAGCTGAAGGCTTCTCACCAAGGCAAGAGATGGAATTTGGTACATTAGAAACCATCCTCGGTAGCGTGGTAGCGGGATTAGGGATTACATTGGTGCCCCAGTTAACAGTGAAGCATCTTGCAGAAGAAGGAGCCATTCGCTGTTATCCAATACCGAAGCAGTATAGTAAAATCACCACACTCTTCATCTATCGCAGCGGAGCTTATATGACCAATGCCCTAAGCAAATTTATTGAGACCATTCGGGGACAGCAGGAAATGAACAAAATAATCCAAAAAGTGTAGGGGAAAAAGGGCTGGACTCCGTCAATCCTATGGACGGAGTTCAGTCCTTTTAAGATAATACCAGATCACCAGAAGCTTTTTCCGTCTACATGCTGAACACCATGGAGAAACTGCTGACGTAGATCGGGGTAGGAAATACTTAATTGCTGCACGAGCTTCTTCATCTCTTCGCGTTTCGTATGTTTATTTGCAGGGCAGGGATTTTCAATGACAGGCAATGCTTTCGTGCGGACCAGCTTCTTGATCATGCGTTCCTCGACAGCAATCATGGGACGAATGAGGGTGATATTGGTCCGATCCAAAAAGGTGGAGGGTGGGAAGGTACCCAGTTTTCCATTGAAGAACAGGTTCATCATAAATGTTTCCAAGGCATCATCGAGATGATGCCCAAGGGCTACCTTATTACAACCAGCCTTTTGGGCAGCATCGTAGAGGGTACCTCGACGCATATTGGCGCAGAGTGAACAGGGATTCTTCTCTTGCCGCGTCTCGAAAACGATGGAGCCAATCTGGGTGGAGACCACTTCTAAGGAATGTCCTAACTCCTCGACGAACTGACGCAGTGGTACTAATTCGAGGCCTTGGAATCCAAGGTCTAAGGTGATGGGTACGAGCTGGAATGAGGCGAATCGCTGTTGCTGGAGGATGGTAAGTAAGTAGAGGAGCGAGGTGCTATCCTTACCACCAGATAGGCCTACTGCAATTTTGTCGCCATCATCGATGAGCTGATATTGTTGAATCATTTGCTTCAAGGGTGTTAATATTTGTTGCCGATCTTGATTCGATAAATGAAAATCCACAAGGGACACTCCTTTTACAATGAGCTCTATGACAAGATTGTAAGCTTATTGTAAGGGAAATCAATGGGATCATCAATTGATTATGGCTATACTGAGGATAGTAGAATCTGTAACTTGTGAAGAGAAAGGGGTTGTGGTCCATGGTGAAGGTAGAATGGGGGCGAAGGATACGAAGAGGTGTAGCAGTGATTTTGATCCTTTCTATCCTTCTTTTTTGTTCTATGTCCACAATCGGAGGAATGCTGGTTGATTATGATCGATTAGCCCAATACGAGACCGCGATGAAGGTGGCCCAACGGGAGGGTACCTCCCACCTAGATCATCGTATCTATGTAGACATGGAACAGATGCCACTTTACATCAGTGATGCATTCGTTGCCATTGAGGATCATCGCTATGATCTTCATCCTGGTGTAGATCTGGTGGGGCTTGGTCGCGCCATCTGGCAAGACGTCCGTCAGGGCAGTTTGGTTCAGGGAGGTAGCACCATCACCATGCAGCTAGCAAGGAACCTCTTCTTGAATCAGGATAAGGAATTCGATCGCAAATTAAAAGAGATGGCAATTGCCATCTACTTAGAGCAATCCTATACAAAAGAAGAATTATTAGAAATGTATTTGAATACGATTTATTTTGGCCATGGTATTTATGGAATTGAAACAGCCGCTAACTTCTATTTTGACAAGACCGTTCAATTGAATCACCCAACGAAGGAGACGATCTCCTTGAGTGAGGCGGCGATGCTTGCAGCATTACCGAAGGCGCCAGAGCACTATTCGCCAATTAAGGATTTTGCAAAGGCAAAGCAAAGACAGCAAGTTGTTCTAGAACGGATGGAACAGCTTGGGTATCTCACAGAAGAGGAGAAGAATGCAGCTATTCATACCAACATTAATATTCCACTAGCAAAGGGAACGGTGATGAAAGAACCACCATCCTTGTTCATTGCTCAACAGGAGCAGTTTCGTATTCAGCCCATCCATAGCTTGACAAACTAAGTCGTATTTCATATAATATCTGGAAACATTAGTTACGATTCTTGAGAGTGTATCTAGGGTTCCGACCCATACTTGGGTGTCAGGTCCAAGCGATACAGGCCATGTGCTACACTTCTAGGATAAAAGCCTGGAGGATGAGTCTCAGTACCACGGGATTCTTCTTACAGGCTTTTTGTATACAAACAGGGAGCCAGCGGAGGAATCGAAGTGCAAAATAAGGAGGAGATGAGATGTATACTGGAGAAAAAATTGGATTACGAGATGTACGAGAAGAAGATGTACTTCGTGCATGGGAATTGGTTAATGATCCAGATGTCAAACGCTACCTTCATCCAGGTATTCCCTTCCCGATTCCCCTTCACGAAGAAAAAGAGTGGTTACATCGTCAATCTGCCTTTAATAATGATGGAAAATATAATTTTGCCATAGAATTATTAGAGAGTGGCGAATATATCGGTGGTTGTGGTGTGAATCAAGTGGATTGGAAGAACCGCTACGCCGTAGTAGGAATATTCTTGGGGAAACCCTACTGGAACAAGGGGTATGGTACGGATGCTATGAATGTTCTTGTTCGTTTTATTTTTGAGCAGATGAATATGAATAAGGTGCAGCTCTTCACATATGCCTTTAATCCTCGTGCTATTCGTAGTTACGAGAAGTGTGGATTTAAAGTAGAAGGAATCCTTCGTCAACATATTTTTCGTGATGGTGCGTATCATGATGAATATGTGATGAGTATCCTCCATGATGAATATGTTGCAAGCAAGAAATGAAAGAGGAAAGTAAGGGGAGTTTAAATGATACCAACGAAATTACAAGCCGGCGATGAAATTCGCGTGATTGCTCCGTCAACCAGTATGACCATTCTTCATGAAGAACAGATTGAATATGCCATCGAACGTTTAGAACAGTATGGATTTCATGTATCCATGGGTAAGCATGTAGGCGAGTGCGATGAATTAAGCACCTCCTCCATTGCTTCCCGTGTGGAGGATATCCATGATGCCTTCCGCGATCCGAATGTGAAGGGGATCTTGACCGCCATCGGGGGATTTCATGCCAATCAACTCCTTCAATATTTGGATTATGACGTGATTAAACAGAATCCTAAGGTATTCTGTGGGTATTCTGATATTACCGCATTAAGCAATGCCATTTACAAGCAAACGGGGCTCGTCACTTATTCTGGTCCACATTTTTCATCCTTTTCAATGAAGAAAGGCTTCGAATATACCTGGACAAAGTTCCAGAAGTGTGTGATGAAGGATGGGTCCTATGAGGTGGTTCCAGCACCATATTGGAGCGATGATGAGTGGTATCTGGATCAGGAGGACCGAATCTTTATTGATAATGAAGGTCCGTTAGTGATCAATGAAGGAGAGGCCACGGGTGTTAGCTTAGGTGGAAATTTAAGCACCATCAGCCTCTTGCAAGGAACCAACTATATGCCATCGTTACAGAATAGTATCTTGTTGATTGAAGACGATGAGCTTTCATCCATTCATGTTTTTGATCGGATGCTACAATCCTTAATTCAGCAGCCCGACTTTCATGGCGTACAGGCGATTTTAATCGGTCGCTTTCAGAATATCTCGCATGTGAAGAATAGCGAGATTGAGTATATGATTCGGACGAAAAAGGAATTAGCCCATCTTCCAGTGGTAGCGAACTTGAATTTTGGTCACACCACACCGTTTTTTACCTTCCCTGTTGGCGGAATTATCTCTGTACATGCGAAAGGAAATCATGTTCAGTTAAAAGTGATTAAGCACTAATACAAGAAGCTCAAGGAAAAGTATGATTACAGCAGAGAAGGATGCTAAGTCTGTTGGGGATGCCCACGATATCGACTTGGGAATCTTCTCTGCTTTTTCAATCGAGGAGCAGAGAATAGCGAGAGCATGAGATACTTTTACTGGTAATCATTGGATAGAGTAGTCGCTTTCCCTGATTCTTGTTATTATAGATGAAGTATCTCCAATATTTTTTAGGATCGGTGACAAAATGTGGTGGTGACACGTTCCATCATTGGGCTTACAATAGATATGATGGACAAATGTCACTTGTTGATGATTCAAAAATATTGAATGAAGGGGATCGCTGTGGGAAAAAACATCATACGGGAAGTATTATCCGGCATTACGGTTGCCATTGTGGCCTTGCCACTCGCCATTGCCTTTGGGATTGCTGCAACGGGTGGGTCGGCTGAAGGCGCATTAGTCGGGTTATATGGCGCCATCTTTACCGGTTTTTTTGCGGCCATTTTTGGCGGGACACCAGCCCAAGTAACAGGGCCAACTGGTCCAATCACTGTAATCGCTACAGGTACAATTGCAACCTACGGTCTAGAAACCAGTTTCTTTATTTTTATGCTGGCTGGACTTTTCCAAATTTTATTAGGAGTATTTAAAATCGGAGATTATATTCGGTATATTCCATACTCTGTTATCTCAGGCTTTATGAACGGGATTGCTCTGATTATTATCGGAGGTCAGCTCATCTACTTGGAAAACAGCTTTTTAGTGGTTATTGCTACCATGGCGATTATGCTGTTATCTAAACGTTTGATAAAGGTCATTCCAGCTAGCCTCGTAGCATTATTGGCAGGAACTGCATTAGTCATAGCGTTACAGCCCTATCTCGAGAATATTCAGTTCAGTCTTCCTGCTATTGGTACGGTCTTTCTAAATAGGACGGTTGAGATGATTGGAACAATTCCACAAGCTATACCTACCCTCCATTTACCTCAAATTGATTTTGCCCTACTACCTGAGCTGATACCACCGGCTCTCAGTATCGCAATTCTAGGTGCTATTGACTCTCTACTCACCTCTGTGGTAATGGATAATGTCACGGGAATTCGTCATAAGAGTAATAAGGAATTGATCGGACAAGGGATCGGTAATATGATAAGTGGTCTCTTCGGCGGTATTGCCGGTGCTGGAGCCACTGTACGTTCTGTGGTTAATGCTAAAAGCGGAGGGCGTACGCCAATCTCTGCTTGTGTGCATAGTATTGTGCTACTGATTTTAGTTGTTGGCTTAGGTGATGCCGTCCAATTTATTCCATTGGCGGTTCTAGCAGGTATCCTTATCAATACAGGGATTAGCATGTTTGATTGGGATGGCTTTAAGAAAATCCCTGTTACACCGAAAGCAGACGTGTTGATTATGGTGTTAACCATGGTGATCACAGTTGCTGTTGATTTAATGGTTGCAGTGGGAATCGGTATTCTTTTGGCGACATTGATTTTTGCCAAACAATATGGAGATCGCGGCGTGAAGCTGGAACAAAAAGCTAGTGCTTACGCAGATACCTTCAGTATTCAAGGACCGCTTTACTTCGCATCCCTTGATCATCTTCTCCAAAAAATCGAGCACGATAGCAAACATGATCTAATCATCCTTGATCTGAATGGCGTTAACTATGTAGATGCTTCTGCTGCTGTCAATATACAGCAATTCATTGAGTTGATGGAGAAGAAGGGGAAAATGGTGCAGCTAACCAATCTCCAGCCATCCATTGAGAAGATCGTTGCAAGCATGATGGGCAAAGAAGCCTTTAATAAAGTACTTGTTAAAGAGCTTAAGCAAATGAATAAACCCTCACTGGGAGCAATGGAGCAGGCTGTAATCCGAGATTAACAATGAAATGATTTAATAAAAACGACCTCTGGAGTTGATCCAGAGGTCGTTTTTAATGGATTGGCTTAACCAAGAGCCCAATTTCCTTTACGGAAGATGGGCTCTTCCTTCCCATCTGCTGTAATCCCATCAATATCAAGATCTGCTGAACCGATCATAAAATCTACATGGGTGATACTGATGTTCGCACCATGCTGTGCCAGCTCTTCTTCACTCATATCGACGCCACCTTCTAAATTAGTGGAATATGCATTGCCAATGGCTAGGTGGCAGGAGGCATTTTCATCAAATAGGGTATTGAAGAAGATGATATTCTGATTGGAGATTGGGGAATCATGGGGTACCAATGCTACTTCACCTAAGAAATGAGAGCCTTCATCAGTTTCGATAAGGTGCTTTAGGACTTCATAACCCATCTCTGCTTGGAAATCAACAATGCGACCATCTTCAAAGGTGAGACTGAAGTTATCAATTAAGTTACCACCATAGTTCAAGGGCTTCGTACTAGATACCTTGCCATTTACACCATCTTTTTTAGGCATGGTGAAGACTTCTTCAGTGGGCATGTTGGCAAAGAAGCGAACGCCCTTCACATCTGGACTACTACCGCCGAGCCAGAGATGCTTCTCAGGCAGTTCAATGGTTAGATCGGTACCAGGTGCACGATAATGGAGTTTGCGATAGCGCTTTTGATTTAGGAATTCCACGCGCTCCTGCAAGATATCATCATGCTGATGCCATGCTGCTACAGGATCCGCTTGGTCAATTCGTGTCGCCTTAAAGATGGCTTCCCAGAGCTTTTTCATCTGCTCTTCTGCTGATAGGTTGGGGAATACCTTAGCAGCCCATTCAGGGGAGGGAACGGCTACGATATTCCAACTGATTTTATCAGAGGAGACATACTCCCGAAATTTCTTCAGTGCTGTACCGCTTGCCTTCGTAGCTGCAGCGATGCGTTCAGGCTTCACACCTTGTAGTAAATCAGGGTTTTGTGAGTCCACATAGATATAGGCTCCGCCCTTCTCAGCTACTTCGTCACGGATCTTAACTAACCACTCTGGGTAGTGCTTGAATGATTCCTCTGGAGCATCTAAAAACCGTGTTCGTGTAATCTCTTCATCATTAAATAGAACATGGACGTAGAAAGCTCCAGCAGCGTATGCATGCTTCACCAGCTTACGTACAAACTGGATAGAAGCAGTATCGGCAGCAATGATCAACTCTTGGCCGGGTTGAAGATTCGCACCAACACGGACGCTTAATTCGGCGTATTGATCTAGCTGATGTTCAAATTGATCCATACAGTCATCCCCTTTAAGATTAATTTTTGATGAGGTTTGCTTTGCTGAAACTGTTATTGGTATATTATAGCATAACTTAAGCGAGAAATATGATTCATAAAGAAAGGGCTCTCACTTGAGAGCCCAGGTACAAAGGTTCATAGATCATCATTTCACCACGACTTTATAGGCATTGGCAATGGGTGGTAAGCTCTTCGTCATCGCAAGGCTGTGATAGACATCAACCTTCATATCCTTGCTTAAACTTGAGATGGGAAGAACTTTATCATCTTGATCAACAATAATGGTCTCTTTTCCGATTGTGAATTGAATCCCTTTTGTCAGATCACCAACTAAGATGGATGTTATCCCATCCGTCTCATGAATTTCACCAATTGTTCCCGTGGTGAAGCCAACTTCTTGTAAGACTTCGATGCGTACAGCAGCTGATTGTGGTGGCATGCTTAAAGCCACTGCCGGTCCATAGGAAGCACGAATCAGGTCACCTTCCTGTAGTTTGCTTGAACTTAGTGATTCTCCAGTAATCGGATTGAGAATCACTGTCTCATCACTTACATGAAGAATGATTGTATTTTCCGGCATTGCCTCTTTACCGTCCTGGACCACCTCAAGGGAGATACCATGATTTGTGCTGGTGAGCTTGTTAATGGTACCGTATATTTCTCCTAGCTGAGAAGCTTCAGCCTCTTGATTATTCTCTTCTGCAGTAATGGAGAGAATATTACCTTCTACTTTCCCTTCATAACCAGGGATCAGTTGTGTAAATAGGGAGAGGGGGACATATGTATGGTTCTCCCGTAAGACAGGTGCCACACCTAATGGCTGAGGCGCCATTTTGCCAAAGCCATATTGGTCTTCACCGATTGATAATGTTACCCAATGGGGGAGACGAACTAGTTCGATGCTTTGGTTTTCTCCATGCCATATCACCTCATAGCCTAGTGCCTCTGCAATGACCCGAAGCGGTATAAGGACGTCGCCATGCTCAGTGGTATACCAGGTTAATGAAGTATCAAGAAGTCCTTGATTGATTCGGATGGCATTAGTACTATGCTCATTGCTCTGAGGATTCTGTGCAATGAGTTCTGAGTGATTGGATCCATTGTACAGGACAGGCTCCGGGGATTCTGCCAGAACAGGTAGTGAGGTAGTTAACAGCGTACCAATAATGACTGTGCTCAGAAATTTTTTCATAATGATTTCCTCCTATTGTTCCCCTTCCCCATGATCTTCAAGGAATAGCGGGGGGATTCTAATGAAATGGTCTATCTCCATTTATCCTTTCACTCCGGTTAACGTTTGAAATGGCAAAAAAGTTATGGCCTTTCCATTATTAAGGTAACCCTTAAGGAAGATAAGGAGAGAGATTGCCCCTATTGACGTCCTAAGGGCTGTTTGATATGATAATCTTCAACTGAATACTCTTTACCGTAACGAGGAAAGATGGATAGTAACAGAGGATCTGCTGCATGAAGCGAACTAGGAAGGGTGGAAGCCTAGTCAGCATCTCTGTGAAAAGGCACTCTGGAGTTACCTTATGGAAAGGGGATGCACAATTTGGTGCATCAACTAGGGTGGAACCGCGGGAGTTAACTCTCGTCCCTAGGCAGCTTAATTGCCTAGCGACGAGAGTTTTTTAGTTAGTACAATAAAGGAGCGAATGATAACATGAACGTTACAATGGAGCAAATTGTTGCATTAGCAAAGCATCGAGGCTTTATCTTCCCTGGATCAGAGATTTATGGAGGATTGGCGAATACATGGGATTACGGTCCCCTTGGCGTAGAACTGAAGAATAATGTAAAACGGGCATGGTGGAAAAAATTCGTCCAAGAATCTCCCTATAATGTGGGCTTGGACGCTGCCATCTTAATGAATCCTCGTACATGGGAAGCATCTGGACACTTAGGAAACTTCAATGATCCTATGATCGACTGTAAGGCTTGTAAAGCCCGGCATCGTGCAGATAAGCTCATTGAAGAAGCACTACAAGCTAAGGGTATTGAGATGATCGTGGATGGTCTTTCCTTTGAACAGATGGCAGCATTGATTGAAGAGCATGAAATTGCCTGCCCAGAATGTGGTGCCCATAATTTCACCCCTATTCGGCAGTTCAACTTAATGTTCAAAACCTTCCAAGGTGTTACAGAGTCTAGCACCAATCAGATTTACCTTCGTCCTGAAACAGCACAAGGGATCTTTGTTAACTTTAAGAATGTACAACGTACCATGCGGAAGAAGCTCCCCTTTGGAATCGCGCAGATCGGGAAGAGCTTCCGTAATGAGATTACACCAGGTAACTTTACATTCCGCACACGGGAGTTTGAACAGATGGAACTAGAATTCTTCTGTAAGCCAGGAGAAGAGATGGAATGGTTCAAATATTGGAAGGAACAAGCTCATACATGGCTATTAACCCTTGGTATGAAAGAGGATTGTCTCCGGATGCGAGATCATTCTCCTGAGGAGTTATCCCATTATAGCAATGCAACAACGGACTTTGAATACCTCTTCCCATTTGGCTGGGGAGAATTATGGGGTGTTGCTTCTCGTACTAATTACGACTTGAGTCGTCATATGGAATTCTCCGGTGATGACTTTACTTACCTTGATCCAGAGACGAACGAGAAGTATGTTCCATATTGTATTGAGCCATCCCTTGGTGCGGATCGGGTCACCTTAGCTTTCTTGATCAATGCATATGAGGAAGAAAGTTTGGAGGACGGAACAACACGGAATGTTCTACATTTTCATCCTGCCCTTGCTCCTTATAAAGCTGCAGTGCTCCCACTCTCGAAGAAACTGTCTGATGGTGCACTTGAGGTATATCGAGAACTAGCAAAGCACTTTATGGTGGACTTTGATGAGACAGGCTCCATTGGGAAGCGCTATCGCCGTCAGGATGAAATTGGTACACCCTTCTGCATTACCTATGACTTCGATTCAGAAGAGGATCGGCAGGTAACCATCCGCAATCGCGATACCATGGAACAGGTGCGTCTCCCCATCGCAGATGTGAAGGCATTCCTCGATGAAAAAATAACTTTTTAGTGTAGCAATCGTTCAAAGATGGAGTTACAATTACTCTTGAGCATAATTTACCACAGCATAAGATTGACAATGTTAAGTTTAGCTTGTAGAATAGGAGTAAATTTACTCCTTTTTGAGACAGATATCCTTCATGGATATCGGGCCAAAATTGGCAACAGGATTTTGTGGAATACTAAGCCTGTGGGACTCCAAACAGTCTCACAGGCTTTTCTATATATAAAAATAATGATTTACAGTTTATCTAATATAAGGAATAAGGGGGAAAGAACAATGGCCAATATCCGTTCTAAAGTTGCGTTGCTATCTGTTATCTCGAATTCATTCCTAATTACAATAAAAGCGATAGCAGGCTTTCTGAGCGGTTCAGTCAGTATTCTTTCAGAAGCGATTCACTCAGCCATGGATCTTTTGGCATCCTTTATTGCATTATTCTCTGTGACGTATGCCTATCGTCCTGCAGATAAGAAGCATCCCTATGGCCATGGTAAGATGGAGAATATCTCTGGTGTCATCGAAGGGTTGCTCATTTTTATTGCAGCAGCATTAATTATAAAAGAAGCTGTAGGCAAGTTGCTTCACCCAGAACCACTGCAACAGGAATATCTTGCAATCACTGTGATGGCTGTTTCGGCCATTGTGAACTTTTTTATCTCCAGTATCCTTTATCGGGTAGCGAAGCGGGAGGATTCCATCGCTTTAGAAGCAGATGCCCTTCATTTGAAGACCGATGTATACACCTCGGCTGGGGTTGCTATTGGCTTAGTCTTGATGAAGATTACAGGCCTTTATTGGTTAGACCCTGTGGTAGCTATCTTGGTAGCAGGGCTTATCGTGAAGGAAGCTTATGAATTAGTCTCTACTGCATTTAGTCCATTATTAGATGCCAAGCTCCCCGATGCTGAGGAAGCTGTGATTAAAGAAGTATTGGAGAAATATGAGCAGTTGCATCAAGTCACGTACCATGATTTGAAGACACGAAAAGCAGGGAGTGCACGATACGTAGATTTTCACTTGGAAATGGCCTCAGATATTACCGTATCCCAATCCCATGAGATCTGTGATCAAATCGAAATGGAGATTACCGGGTCACTTCCACAGACCAGTGTCAATATCCACGTAGAACCAAAGCTTAATCCACAATAAGAGAAAAGTCCCTCCTTGACAAGGGGGGTTATATTTTTTAAAATAAAGATATACCCCATATGGTATATAAAAGTTAAAGAAATGTAGTGATGTGTATGGAATTACAATTATTAAAGAGCTGGGAGCAAGGACAAGCCCTACTCTCTGAGGATCGATTGCTCCTTTTTTATTTTACTCAACCCAATTGCAGTGTTTGTCATGGGTTCAAACCACAGCTAGAGAACCTCCTTCCCCAATATCCAGAATGGAATGCATGGCATGTAGATGCCTCTCAGATACCGGAGATGGCAGGTCAGATGCAGGTCTTTACGGCACCTGCAGTATTAGCCTTTTATCAAGGGAAAGAGTTATTTCGCTTTGCACGTTTTATTCCAGTAGGACAATTGGAAGAACGCTTGGAGCAAATGAAAAACATCGGGATGTAGGGGCTCCCGATGTTTTTTTGTAATGCTTAAGGTTAGGTTGATTTAAATAGTTAGGGTAGTTAGGTTTAGGATGGTAGATTATAGGATTAATTACGACATTAAATTCGAATCTTAATCATGATGAGGGTTGAGGGTTTATAAAAGTACTGCAGATAAACCAAAGCCTACGGCTACAGCGATAATGGTTGCCACGATACCTGGAACCATGAAGCTGTGATTGAAGAGGTATTTACCGATATGAGTAGTACCTGTACGGTCAAAGTTCAATGCTGCGATAATGGTACCATAGGTTGGAATGAAGAAGTAACCATTAACTGCTGGGAACATTGCAATTAGGAATGCAGGGCTGATACCAAGAGAGATACCTAATGGCATTAATGCACGAACCGTTGCAGCCTGACTGTAGAGCAATACAGATAGGAAGAAGAGTGCAATAGCAAATGTCCATGGTTGTGCTAATACAACATCTTGAATTGCGCCATTAATGGTCTCAATGTTGTTTTGGAAGAAGGTATCACCCATCCAAGCGATCCCGAAGATACCGATAACGGCAGTAGCACCTGCAATAAACACTTCGTTGTTAATTACTTTTTCTACTTTGGTTTTACTTAATACCATGATTAATGCTGCAATGGTTAGCATTACAATTTCAATGGTATTAGGCATGCTCATCGGCTTCATGACACCTTCAACTTCCCAAGCAGGACGTAAGGATTCAACACTACCTAAGATTACAACAAGAAGTGCGCCGATTAAGAAGAGAAGAACAGAGATTTTAGCAGCTCCAGTGATGTTGTATTCTTTCTTAACACCAGATGTTACACCACTTGGTTCAACTAAACCCTCGCGAACCCGTTTTTGGAATTCAGGGTCATCATCAAGTTCTACACCAGTACGAGCAGAGATAAGTGCGGCAATCATACAACCGATAAATGTGGAAGGTACACAGATCATCATGATGTCCATCAGGTCAACAGTGAAGCCTGCGGTACTGAACAATCCTAATAATGCTACGGTTGCAGCGGAAATAGGACAAGCGGTGATGGATTGCTGTGAAGCGATTACTGAGATCCCCATGGGTCGTTCTGGACGAACACCAGATTCACGAGCTACTTCTGCAATAACAGGAAGTACGGAGTAAGCAACGTGACCTGTACCTGCAAAGAAGGTAAATAAATAAGTAACAATAGGTCCCATGAAGGTAATGCGAGAGGGATTTTTACGTAACATTTTTTCAGCAAGGTAGACCAAGTAATCAAGACCACCGGCTGCGTGCATTGCGCCTGCAGCGGTTACTACAGCTAAGATCATTAGGATTACATCAATAGGTGGAGATGTTGGTTGTAGACCAAAAGCAAAGACGAGTACGGCGAGACCAAATCCGCCCATTACACCGAGACCGACTCCACCAAGTCGAGCTCCCCAGAAAATAAAGATAAGGACGACTAGAAACTCAAGCCAAATCATAAATACACCTCCGTAGATAACATAAGTTAATGATATTGTCCCCCTTGCACATGATTAGAATACATGAATAAAAAAGTAGCAAATGTGATGCATTTCACATTTGCTCATCGAGATGAAGAGGATGATGACGATTGTACACATTCTGTAACAAAGATAAAAAATAAAAATAATAAACACCGAGAGTGTAGGGCTCTCGGTGTTTTAATATCGTGTAAAACTGAGGGTAAGGTTGAAGTTAGGTTAGGGTATTTAGGAATAGGATATTGATTAGATTACAGCATTCGCAATGGTAAGAAGAAATTATAAAAGGATAGCAGCAAGACCAAAACCAATTGCAACAGCGCTAATGGTTGCCACTAAACCTGGAACCATGAAACTGTGATTGAACAAGTACTTACCAATATGAGTAGTACCTGTACGGTCAAAGTTCAAAGCAGCAATAATAGTACCATAAGTTGGGATGAAGAAGTAACCGTTAACAGATGGGAACATTGCAATTAGGTATGGTGCTGGAATTCCCAGAGAGATACCTAATGGCATTAGCGCACGAACTGTTGCAGCCTGGCTGTAAAGTAATACAGAGAGGAAGAAGAGTGCGATTGCGAATGTCCATGGTTGAGCCAAAACAACATCTTGAATAGCATTGTTAATGGTTTCGATATTGTTTTGGAAGAAGGTATCACCCATCCAAGCGATCCCGAAGATACCGATAACAGCTGTAGCACCTGCTAAGAACACTTCATTGTTAATAACCTTTTCAACTTTGGTCTTAGCAGTAACCATAATGAGTGCAGCGACGGTTAACATGGTGATTTCAATGGTATTCGGCATGTTCATACGCTTTAATTGACCATCGATTTCCCATGCTGGACGTAATGTTTCAATACTACCGAGCAGAACGACGAGAACTGCACCTAATAGGAAGAAAAGAACAGAGATTTTTGCAGCAGTGGTAATGTTGTATTCTCTCTTCACACCAGATGCTACACCGCTTGGTTCAACTAAGCCTTCACGTACCCGACGTTGATATTCAGGGTCATCTGCCAATTCAACACCTGTTTTAGAGGAGATGAAGGCTGCAATCATACAACCGATAAAGGTAGCTGGAACAGTAACAATCATGATATCCATCAATGTGATATCATAACCAGCTGTACTGAACAATCCGAGTAGTGCAACCGTTGCAGCGGAGATCGGGCAAGCGGTGATGGATTGTTGAGAAGCAATGACTGCAATCCCCATGGGTCGTTCTGGACGAACACCAGATTCACGAGCTACCTCAGCAATAACAGGAAGTACGGAGTAAGCAACGTGACCTGTACCTGCAAAGAATGTGAATAGGTATGTTACAATAGGTCCCATGAAGGTGATACGAGAGGGATTTTTACGTAACATTTTTTCGGCAAGGTAGACCAAGTAATCAAGACCACCAGCTGCATGCATTGCACCAGCAGCAGTTACTACAGCTAAAATCATTAGGATAACATCAATAGGTGGTGATGTTGGTTGAAGACCGAATGCAAAGACCAAAACAGCAAGACCAAATCCACCCATAACACCAAGGCCGACACCACCAAGTCGAGCCCCCCAGAAAATAAAGATAAGGACGACTAAAAACTGAAGCCAGATCATAAGTACACCCCCAAATTTGCATAAATTGTCCCCTTGCACATCCAGTATCATACAATATTTAGCATTGGAAAGTGTGAAATTCATCACAAATTCACAAAAAGATCAAAGATGACACTCTTTTGTCCTTAATTCGTAACACACAAAATTGGAGAGATCATGTATGATATATTACTATAAAAATTAAATGGTACAGATGCATTGAAACCTATGGTCATTAAATTTATGATATATAACAGAATAGGTAATTATATAGAAACAGATAACGGATCGCATACCCGAAAATTGGGGGTAACGATCCGCTTTTTTCTTATGTGCAAGTAAGCTTGTCATTTTTGTGACCCTTGTCCAGTTCTTGGGGGGTACCTGTTTAGAAAAAAGCAAGTCGCGATTTGCCAAAGGTTAGGGTATGATAAGAAATAGGATTTCATGAATGCTTTGTTGAACAAATATAAATAGGAAGGGATGAAGTATCGTGCAGAATCCAATGGTGACAATTGAAATGGAGAATGGTCAAAAGATTGAAGTAGAGTTGTATCCTGAGATCGCTCCGAATACTGTTCGTAATTTTATTTCTTTAATAGAGGCAAACTTCTATGATGGCCTGATTTTTCATCGGGTCATTCCAGGCTTTATGGTTCAAGGGGGCTGTCCTCAAGGGACAGGGATGGGTGGCCCTGGTTACTCCATTCGTGGCGAGTTTACTCAGAATGGGTTCCCCAATTCATTACAGCATGAACGGGGAGTTCTATCCATGGCTCGTACCATGATCCCTGATTCAGCGGGTTCGCAGTTTTTTATTATGGCGGCAAATTCACCTCATTTAGATGGTCAATATGCCTCTTTTGGCAAAGTGCTTCATGGTATGGAGGAAGTGGATCGGATTGTCGGTGTAAAACGGGATCGTAATGATAAGCCCTTGGAGGATCAGCGGATTGCCAAGGTATCAGTGGAAACGTTCGGCGTTGAATATGGTCCTGTGGAAAAAGTTGAATAAGGTGACGGTATTGAAGAAAGTTTCGGTACAGTCATAAGGGAGGGAACAGGCTTGAAAGGGTGGATTTTATATCGGGAGTCAGGTGCCAACTTACGGCCAGATGCGTATGAGATACATCGTCTGGTAGCTGTGGCGAAGGAGAGTGGAATTCAATTAGAAGTTTTTCAACCTGAGCAATTTGAGCTAGTGGTTACTCGGGAGGATCGTAAAAGTATTATGATCGATGGTGAGGTACTCCCCCTTCCCCACTTTGTCTTGCCACGCTTAGGTGCGAATACGACCTATTTTGCCCTGGCAGTGATCCGCCACCTTGAACGTTTAGGGGTACATACCATTAATGCATCCCATAGTATTGAAATTGTTCGTGACAAGTTGTATACGCAACAAATTTTAGCGGAACATAATTTGCCTGTACCGAAAACCATGTTAGTCAAATTCCCGATCAATGTCTCATTGGTAGAACAGCAGCTAGGATTCCCGGTGGTAGTAAAAACCCTATCTGGGTCAAAAGGAAATGGCGTTTTTCTATGCGAAAGCCGTTCTAGCTTTATGGATTTAATGGAGTTTATTAGTTCAACAACAAGCAATGCCAATATTATTCTTCAAGAGTATGTAGCAACCAGTCGAGGCAAGGATCTCCGTGTTTTTACCATTGGGGGTCGTGTGGTTGCATGTATGAAGCGCAGCTCCTTAGATGAGAACTTTAAGGCCAATTACTCCCGTGGTGGCTTAGTGGAGCCGTATCCTATCACACCAGAGATCGAATGGTTGGCCACAGAGACATCACGGATCCTGAACCTCGATATTGCAGGGATCGACCTGCTTTTTGATGGTGAGCATTTTAAAATATGTGAAGCCAATTCTTCACCGGGATTTCGTGGAATTGAACAAGTTGCGCCTCTTAGCATCCCGGAGGAAATATTTAACTTTGTAAGGGTACGCTTGGGAATTCATGCCTAACAATCGAATGGGGAAAGTATCAAAGGCGTAGCCATTGATACTTTTTTTGTTACAATCAGTGGCATAAAGGGGGGAGAGAATGATGTGGAATCCAGAAAAAGAACTTCCATATCGACATCAGGTTTTGATGAAATGGTACTGGGTATTTGGTATCGTTAATCTAATTATGAATCAGGTTAGTGGCTATCCTTATATGGGCTACCTGCTCATCACATGGGCTGTCCCATTAACCATATTAACTTACTTATCTATTTTAGGTTACTCAGTACACAAGCTGATGTATGGAACCATTCTCTCCATGTTTATGGTAGTCTGGGTCTGGATTTATCTTAATCCATCCCTGTTGAACTTTATTTTTATTTGGTTTATCTTAATCGTTAGCTCATTTTATCAGAACAAAAAAGTGATTCTATTCGCAGGCTTTCTGACATTCCTATCAACCATCTCTGCATTTTATACCTATCATGATGATATCTTTTCAGAATTGAAAGATCATCATATTATTATTTTGTTGCTTTTTGATATGGTGATAATTCTTTATCTTTACTTGACGACTCGTTATCTAGAGTCTCTGCGTGCCAAAATTGAGCAAAGTGAAGCTCAAGTAGGGATGATGTTGCATTCTACACGAGAGTATCTAGAATCATTTATCCGTAATACCACAGATGCTCTCGTTGTTACTGACTTAACAGGCCGTGTGATCAAGGTCAATCCTGCTTTTGAGATGGTTTTCGGCTGGAAGGAATGGGAAACACTGGGCCATTCTTTATCGCAGCTCACCAATCCTGACGAGGGAGAGGTTGAACGTGTGATCACACAGGTATTGAGACAGATGGAGCCTATCACCTTCGACACAGTGAATCGAACCAAGGATGGCCAGGCAATTGATATCAACGTAGTTGTCTCTCCCATTCGCAATCAAGAGGGGACGATCATCGCCATGGCAAGTTTGGCCAGGGACATTACGGAAAGGAAAAGAACAGCAGAACGTCTCCTCCGTACAGAAAAGCTAGCAGCAGTGGGTCAATTAGCCGCTGCAGTAACCCATGAAATTCGGAATCCACTAACCGTTCTTTCGGGATTTACTCAACTAATTGCCGAAAAGAATCCTGATCCAACAACACAAAGCTATTGTAATCTCATGAAGTCGGAGATCGATCGCATTCATATGATCGTTAGTGAGTTCCTAGTCTTTGCGAAGCCTCAGGCAGAACGCTTGGTTGAATACGATCTGCACCGACTTATCTTAGAGACAGTAGCGTTGATGGAGCCAGAAGCGCATCAGCATCAGACTACACTCCGCTGTTTTTGGAAGGGAAGTGTGCCGCTCCTTCATTGCGATCCCAATGCCATTAAGCAAGTCTTAATCAATCTCATAAAAAATAGTATTGAAGCGATGCCAACAGGAGGAGGGGTTCGGCTTGAAGTAGAAGGGAAAGAGGAGGAGGTGGTGATTCGTGTACAGGATGAAGGTATGGGAATGGATGAAACCACTCTCCATCATCTCACAGAGCCATTTTTCACTAGTAAGGAGCATGGGACTGGCCTAGGAATGGCCATCAGTCAGAAGATTATTTCCAATCATGGTGGACAGTTGTGTGTGGAGAGCAAACTTCATGAAGGGACCAGAGTAGAATTGCGATTGCCTGTTTGCGGCATCGAGCAAGGACATACCGATGAGGAGGAACGAACATGATGAAGACATGGCAACCAGAAGACTTTGACATTCGGATTGGGCAACTTGCAAAAGGCAAGAAGAATACGATCACAGATGTTCCCGGTGTACGTGTAGGTCATATGACCTTGAAGGAAGGGACCGCAAGAACAGGTATAACAGCAATTTTACCTCATGACGGCAACCTTTTTCAGGAGAAGGTACTGGCTACCTCTCATGTGATTAATGGTTTTGGCAAAACCATTGGCTTGGTACAAGTGAATGAATTAGGGCAAATAGAGACACCTATTCTGCTCACGAATACTTTAAGCGTAGGCACTGTTGCAGATGGCTTGGTGCAGTATATGTTGAAACAGAATGAGGATATCGGTCGCACCACAGGTACTGTTAATCCTGTAGTTGGCGAGTGTAATGATGGTTACCTCAATGATATACGCGGATTGCATATTAAGCAGGAACATGTCTGGCAGGCCATCGCCAATGCAGATACAGACTTTGCTGAAGGTGCTGTGGGTGCTGGTACGGGAATGAGCAATTTTCACCTCAAGGGTGGTATCGGTTCATCGTCCCGTGTCATCCAAATGGCTGACCAGAACTATACAGTAGGTGTGTTAGTCCTAGCCAATTATGGACTTCTTCCAGATCTTCAGGTGAAGGGAGTTCCTGTTGGTCAACGGATCGAAAGGCTGATGGAAGCAGGGAAGAATGAAGCCTCTGGAACAGGAACGGTAGCAGAGGAACGCGGCTCGATTATCATTGTGGTAGCTACTGATGCTCCAGTCAATGAACGCCAATTGCAGCGGATTTGTAAGCGAGCTGTTATAGGAATTACGCGAATGGGCTCCTTTATTGGGAATGGCAGTGGGGACATCGTCATTGGCTTCTCAACAGCATTTCGGATTCCTCATTATGCAGAAGAGCCCGTTCTACCCTGGCAGTATTTTCATGAAAATGGGATTACAACAGCATTCCGTGCAGCAGCAGAAGCTACAGAGGAAGCCGTATTAAAGGCATTACTAAATGGAGAAAAAACAGAGGGTCGGGACGGTCATACTCGGTCCAGTCTACGAGATTGGCTCATCGCTTATCCAGAATTGCTCCAGCCATAATATTCTTGCCGCAGCAAGGGATAAAACTATAAACAATATGCCAAGTATGCTAAACTAGAGAGTGAATAATGGCAAAGAAATCAGGAGGAATCATCATGAAAATATTTGTTGCCCTCGGTAGTGCCAATCTCTTTCTAGCTGTGGCATTGGGAGCATTTGGAGCGCATGCTCTTAAAGATCACTTATTGCAATTAGGAACGCTGGAAACCTATCAAACAGGTGTCCAGTATCATATGATTCATGCTTTAGGGTTATTAGCTGTGGCGATGCTTATGGAACGTTGGGGGCTAACCTCATACTTAAACTGGTCAGGTTGGCTACTCTTTGCTGGGATTATCTTATTCTCTGGAAGTTTATACGTCTTGAGCATGAGCGGAATCCGCTGGCTAGGAGCGATTACCCCCTTTGGTGGTGTTGCCTTCTTAATTGGCTGGGCATTGATGTTTATCGCGGCATTAAAGGCATGAGAACCGCATAGTATGAAGGAAGAACTCTTACACTTCTCGTAATTGAACAGGCAAAAGGGAGAGCCCTTTTGCCTGTTTTTACGAAGAAAAGAGATGTTGATATGGGGTGTAATCAATGCCTCTATTCTCTAGATGTGACTTGAGCATTTTATGGTCCCGTTTTGGTGTGGCCATGATATAGCCCCGAATGATCACATCAATGGTGATCAATTCCACCCTTTCCTCTAGTGCTAGTTTACCGATTTTAGCAGCGATGGACCGTTTGGCAACATCACGAAACATGGCAGGCACAGGAGAGACCAATTCCTCTAGTAATTCTCTCCCTTCCTCTGTCCATAAGGGTAAGCTCTTTTCAATATAGTAGTCCTGCCAATCCAATTCAGATTTTCCATCCTCCTTTGGCATGGACTTTAAGAACTTTCGTAGCATGAAGAAGCCCCCGATGGAAATCAGCGTAATGAGGATGGTCATCCAAACGGTTATTCCAACGCCAAAAATCATACTCATCTTCTTCTCACCTCAGTTATTCCATTCCAAAATACGTTTGTAATGTCATCATAACTTAGGAGGAGTCCAATTGGCAATTGTTGAAGGTTAGCACAGGATTGAACCAGTGAAGGGAAGGAAAGGATCGCAACTCTTTTCACATAACCAATTATCCCTTTTCCATGTATAATATAAAGAAGCACAGTAGAGGATACTCTCGGCCGATCATGGAAGGGATTCTATCCTTTCGAGATAGATAAGAATGAAAGAAGATTAGGTGAGGAGAAAACTGCATGAAAAAAGAGATTCTATCATTGGTGATTGCCTCGTTAATGCTCGTAAGCACGGGATGCAGCACAATGAGCGAGGGAGTGCCACAAGCACATGAACCCAATCAAGGAGATGGGGCTCAGCAAGAAGAACAGGCACAGCAAGAGCAACAGGGACAACAAGAACAGCAGGGAGAAGAAGGCCCAGCAGAGGACCAAAATGACGATGAAGGAAGTAAGCAAGAGAATGTTCAAGAAGAGCAACCTGCACCAGCGTTGAAATACCCTTATGCACCGGAGTTTAACTATCCAGCAGAGGGTGTGATGGGGATCTATGTAACAGCCAATACAGCAGGTGGCTCTCGCTTTCAAGAGCTGATGCAATTCCTTGATGATACAGAGTTAAACGCTGTTGTCATCGATCTTAAGGATGATCATGGCTATATTCCTTTTCCTGTGGAGGGGGACGGTCTACTCTCCGAAAACAGTATGTCCATCTTAAATCCGGAGCAAGTGATCACCACCTTGAAGGAGCATGAGGTTTATCCCATTGCTCGGATCGTTGCTTTCAAGGATACGGTATTGGCTATTAAGCATCCGGAGCTCTCTTTTCAGGAGGGTGGTCAAGTATGGAAAAATCGGCGAGGAGAAGCGTTTATTAATCCATTTTTGAAGGAAACCTGGGAGTATAACGTGGAGATTGCCAAGAAAGCGGCACAGATGGGCTTTAAAGAGGTTCAATTTGATTATGTTCGTTTCCCTGAAGGCTTTGAGAACCGTGATCAACACCTGGTCTACTCCATGGGTGAATATACGGATAAGCAGCCACAAAAATTTATCGAGCTGGAGCAAGCCTTTATGGAAGCACAGCAGGAGTATGTAAAACAATTACTCACCTATGAAATGAAGCTAATGAAGTGGAATCTACGGATGCAGAATATGACAGAGCTTACTGCGAAAGAGGAAGCCCAACAGAAGGTTGCGGAACTGGAAGCTGCCATCGCTGAACTCCATCAGCAACAGCCACAGCCTCCTCAGTTTACCGAGAAGGAGCGTCTTGTTCAGCTTCGGGTGGATGCTGTGACAGACTTCGTCGCTTATGCACGGAAAGAGCTAGCACCATATGGCGTTCATGTCTCGGTAGATATCTTTGGCTATTCTGCAACGGTATCAGAAGCACCTGGGATCGGTCAAAACTTTACAAGAATTAGTGAGCAGGTGGATGTGATCTCCTCTATGATCTATCCCTCTCATTGGGGAACCTCATACTTTGGGGTGAACAATCCAGACCTACACCCTTATGAATTGGTGACGGAGTATGCGAAGGTGGAGAATCAAGTGTTAGCTGCTCTTGGAGAGAAGCGACCCATTTCTCGTCCATGGATTCAAGACTTTACCGCGAGCTATCTTCCGAAGGGAACCTATCAGGTTTATGGTAAAGCGCAGATCGAAGCACAGATCCGAGCCTTGCATGAGCAAGGAATCACAGAATTCCTACTATGGGATCCAACGAATCGATTTACGAGAGGCGTGGATTATACACCCTTGACGCCATGAGGTAGTGCGCGGGTTGCTGTGAAAGGAGAGGATTACATTGAATCAAGCAACATCATCATCTGTTATATTGGATGTCCAAAATTTGAGCGGTGGCTATGACCGCCGCCGTCCTGTTCTCCATCAGATCTCCTTCCAGGTGAGAGCAGGAGAACTGGTTGGTTTAATCGGATTAAATGGGGCAGGGAAGAGTACGACCATTAAGCATATTTTAGGCTTACTGCAGCCAGTAGAAGGTTCGATTTACGTTAATGGCAAGGAGCTTCAAGAGAATCCAGAAGTATATCATCGCACCATGGCATACATACCAGAGGCACCCTTTGTCTATGAGGATCTTACATTGTGGGAGCATCTTCAATTGACTGCTATGGCCTATGGGTTGGGTAAGGAGGAGTTTGAGGAGCGGGTTCACCCCTTACTGACACGGTTTCAAATGAGTGATCGTTTGAACTTTTTTCCTGGACAGATGTCGAAGGGGATGCGTCAGAAAGTAATGATTATCAATGCTTTCCTCGTACAGCCACAACTTTTAATTGTGGACGAGCCCTTTGTTGGTCTCGACCCATTGGCGATGCGGGAGATTATGGATTTGTTTATTGAAGCGAAAGAGCGAGGGACAGCGATCCTAATGAGTTCACATATACTCCCAGTTGCAGAGCAGCATGGGGATCGTTTCATTATTCTTCATCAAGGAAGGATTCGAATGGAGGGAAGCCTCCAAGAATTGCGTCAATCTGTTGGTCAGTCGGCCATCACACTGGAGGATTTGTTTTTACATGTGATAAAGGATGAGTTATCATGATGAGTGCGCTAAAGCTTTGGCAGCAGCGGGTGGATCACTTTTGGTCTGAAGCGATTCGTCATCTGCGCTACGTGACCAACAGTGGATTTCTCTTCTTTTTGATCCTCCTGGTTCTGGTAGGAGGCTATTACTATGCTCGAATTTTACAAACCCTACCAGACTCTTTTCCTGTCCGTCTAATCATGGTGACCTTGTTCACACTTCTGCTCTCAGGGGGAGCGGTTCGGACCTTTCTGCAGACAGCGGATCAACTCTTCCTACTTCCCTATGAGCTTGAGCTGGGGCCTTATTTTCGCCGTGCCTTCTATTATAGCTATCGCTTTCAGGTGGGGGTCTTAACTGCCGTTCTCTTTCTAGTTTGGCCCCTTTACCAAACGGTGGCTGAAACGGAACGTTGGTCCTTCTTGCTGGTGTGGTTCGTTCTTGTTCTACTCAAAGGGTTTAATACATGGATGGTAATGCAGGAGAACCGTCTACGTTCCCGTTTGGTTGCCCGCTCTCACCAAGGAGGACGATTGGTGATCAATGGGATGCTGCTTTACTTTTTCTTTGCGCAGGAAGAGATATGGGTGGGAATCTGGTTCCTTTTTCTTTTGGGAGTAGTGTTCTTTCACTATCGCCATCTCCAGCAGCTTCCACTTAATTGGGATTGGCTGATTCAGAAGGAGAGGCGCATGGTGGTTCGCTTTTATACCATCGTGAACTGGTTTGTGGATGTTCCACAATTACAAGCGCAGGTCCATCGGCGCAGCTGGTTATCTAGCCTTGCACAACATCTTGCCTTTCAAGAAGGGAAAACCTATTCCTACTATCTCCATCTCGTTTTTTATCGTTCTCATGATTTATTCCCACTCTATTTTCGTCTGACCATCGTCATGGCTCTCTTGCTCGGGTTCTTACCAGTAGGACTGATGACAGCAGCGGTCTATTTATTATCCATTCTCCTGATTGGTATGCAGATATCGCCCCTGTATGGTCGTGTTCATGATCTCCTCTGGCTTCGCCTCTATCCCCAGCCCATGACGCAACTGGTAGAAGCCTATGTACAGCTGGTCAAGAAGCATGTGTTCATCTCAGCGATCATCTTAGCCATTCCTGTGGTGATTCTAGCCTTCCAATCGCAGCTTTACTGGCTCCTCCTTGTGCCACCCATTGGCTGGTGGATTGGGAGCCAATGGTACTTGAAGAAACGCTTGAATCCCCTTCAATAAATATGCTTGCTTCCAAGCTAGCTTGTAAAAAAGGCTACAGGTTTTAATAGAACCTGTAGCCTTAACTTTTCGATTTTCCAGATGCGCTATGGTTAGAGCTGTAGCCATGCTTTGATCTGAGCTTCATCTAAACGGTGACCTACGAAGAAAGAGCCAAATTCTCCGTAGCGGGCACTCACTTCATCAAAGCGCATTTCATAGATCATCTTCTTAAATACTAGGGGGTCATCGGAGAAGAGGGTAACACCCCATTCCCAGTCATCTAAACCCACGGACCCTGTGATCACTTGGGTTACTTCCTCAGCGTAGCTACGTCCAATCATCCCGTGACTTTTCATCAACTCACGTCGTTCTTCCATCGGGAGCATATACCAGTTATCCTGCCCCTCCCGACGCTTGTCCATGGGGTAGAAACAGAGATACTCCGTACGAGGTAATGTAGGGAAGAGACGCCGACGCACATAGGGATCGTTGTAGGGATCTTCTCCTGGTTTATTTACATAATTACTCAACTCAACGACAGAGACGTAGGAGTAGGCAGGGATCGTATAGTCGGCAAAACGTGTCTTTTGAAAAGCGGTCTCCAGTTCAATTAATTCTTGTAGTGTAGGGCGGAGGTGCATGAAGACAAAATCAGCCTTCTGACCTGCAATGGTATAAAAAACGGAGCTTCCCAACTGATTATTCTCAACTGCTTGATAGCTATTAAATAGTTGAATCAACTCTTGAGTAATCTCTTCCCGTTCAGCTGACGAGAGCTCTTTCCATGCTACCCAGTCAATGGAGCGAAAGTCATGTAAACTGTACCAACCTTCCAAGGTGCGTACTACTTCAGCCATTTTTTCAACACTCCTTTAATTCCATTCTAAGGCGATTATACCATGCTACGTATTTATTTGTCGAAGATGAGAGTCACACAAGTACCTACCTTCGG
The DNA here is from genome assembly GCF_001049895.1 of Rubeoparvulum massiliense. Classification (GTDB taxonomy): domain Bacteria; phylum Bacillota; class Bacilli; order Rubeoparvulales; family Rubeoparvulaceae; genus Rubeoparvulum; species Rubeoparvulum massiliense. The sequence continues at coordinate 456,752 of NZ_CVPE01000005.1, read as the reverse complement.
CTCACTGGTAAGCTCCAGTTTCGCGTCATGCTCTTGTGCGATCCAAGTGGCGATAGCAAGACCAAGGCCGACCCCAGTCCGCTGCCGTGCTAGGTCAGAGCGATAGAAGCGTTCCTTAGCATGAGCTAGTTCCTCAGCTGTCATTCCGATTCCAGTATCCTGTACTTGAATATAGAGATGCTGTTCATCCTCGCTCGCCTTCAGTCGTACCTCGCCCTTCTCTGTATACTTAAAGGCATTATCGAGGAGGATAATAATCAATTGGCGTAAGTAATCATGATTTCCCCATATCTGCGTAGTGGAAAGAGTTAATTGCGTGGTGTACTGAACACCCTCTTTCGTAAAATGATGGACATGCTTCTTCAGATCCTCAAACAAAGAGGCAAGATCCACCCATTCCATCTCCATTTTGAACCCAGCATCAGCACGAGCCAGTGCTAATAAATCATGGATCAATCGGCTCATCCGTGTCGCTTCATCTTCAATATCCTGAATGATCTCCTGCTTTAGCTCCTCATTTTCTGTGCCTAACCGTTGCAGAAGCTCCACATTTCCCCGAATGGAGGTGAGTGGTGTTCGCAATTCATGGGATGCATCAGCGACGAAGCGCTTCTGCAGCAGATAAGATTGGTTCAATTCATTGTAAATGTTCTCAAGACGTGCAAGCATGGTATTAATATTCTCGATCAAAATTCCAATCTCATCCTGCGGTCCCTCATGGGGAATACGACGTTGGAGATCTGAATGGTTAGTAATTTCTTTCGTAGTTCGGTTGATCTGTCCAATGGGAGCTAGTACCTTCTTCGCCATGAACCACCCGATGAGAGCAATAGCAATGACAGCCATTAGGCTACTTGTAATGAGAATAAAGCGAAGCTCATTCATGGTATAGAGATAGGAAGAGAGGGATATGGCAACCTGTAGGACACCAACCTGTTTCTTCTCTACCATGATGGGACGGTATAAGATTCGAATGGCTTGATTCTTGCTATGAATATCTTCAATATGGGAGTGACCTGCCTTCGTCTCATCATAGGCTTGATTGCTTAAGGGGATATGTTGATTGCCTAGATTGCTCGAACGACTAATAATGCGATATTGGTCATCCAGTAGCTGCAAATAGATTCCAGGGTTGATGAATACATCAACATCAGGCAGCACCACTTCATTAAAGTAGGAGGTGCTAGGATAGACTTCAATCTGACGTATCACTTCATCGGACTTTAAATACATCTGTTCGTTGATTTTCTGATTCATGCTATTACTCATAAATTGATAGAGGACGATACAGAAGACGGCTAAGAGAATGGCAACAAGCAGACTGAACCAGAGGGTAATTTTCTTTCGAATGGACACTGCTATTCGCTCCTCAATACATAACCGACACCGCGTACAGTTTGGATGATACGGGGGTTGTCATGTTCCTCTAGTTTTTGCCGTAGCATGGCGATATAGACCTCAACCACATTGGATTCCCCAACATACTCATAACCCCAGACTGCATCAAGGAGCTGTTCCTTGGTCAGTACCTGCCGAGGATGTTGCATTAAGTACAGAAGTAATTCAAATTCCTTCGCAGTCAGATGGAGGGGAGTGCCATGGCGATATACTTGGCGCTCCAACAGGTTGATCTGGATGTAAGCATATTCTAGAACCTGACGATCTTCTGGTGATTGACGACGGAGAAGGGCGCGGATGCGAGCAAGTAATTCATCTAAAGCAAAAGGCTTAACGAGGTAATCATCTGCGCCTAAATCTAAGCCAAAGACACGATCCTCTAGTTCATCTTTGGCAGTGAGCATTAAAATCAATGTGTTGGATGCCCTGCGAATGGCTTCTACTACATCCCAACCATCCAAATGGGGCATCATCACATCAAGGATGATTAAGTCGGGGTGGAATGAATGGAATTGGTCTAGTGCTTCCTTTCCATCGGCTGCGGTAGCTATCTCATAGCCTTCGAAGCTGAGCGCTCTTTGTAACATCCGGGTAATATGGGCATCGTCGTCAACGACCAGAAGTTTCATCTTATCATCACCTCAACCCTATTATACTAAGAAAACCCTGCCAACATTAGTTGACAGGGTCTGTTTTTTCTCCAATCTTCACCGTCACGTATTGGGATTGTCCATTACGAGTAATCAGTAGGATCGCCTTATCTCCCACCTTCAACTCTTTTACCATGTCGACGAATTGATCTGCACTTTTTACCTTCTCATTATTCAGCTCAAGGATGACATCGCCCCGTTGTAGCCCTGCTTTTTCAGCAGGGCTTCCTGTAGCGACACCTGCAATAATGGCACCATCAGTAGAATCTAGCTTGAAGTACTCTTGTAAGTCAGCATTGATGCTTTGGATGTTAACACCGAGCCAAGGGCGTACGACTTTTCCTTTTTCGATTAAGTCATTTAGCACCTCTTTGACCTGTGAGCTAGGAATGGCAAAGCCAATTCCCTGTGCACTAGCATTAATTGCTGTATTAATGCCAATGACCTCACCATGCATATTTAAAAGTGGGCCACCACTATTACCAGGATTGATGGATGCATCTGTTTGTAATACACCTTTGAGGGTGTGCCCATCGATGGTTAAGGGTCGTTCCTTGGCACTGATCACCCCTACAGTCACTGTATGGTCTAGGCCATAGGGGTTTCCAATAGCGATCACCCACTCACCGACTTGGGTTTGATTGGAGTCTCCTAAGGTAAGGAAGGGAAGATCCTTCTTGGTACTTACCTTTAATACAGCGAGATCCAGTTCTTGATCACAACCAATTAATTTTGCCTTGAGGGGTTCCTCATAACCATTAATGGTTACTTCAATCACATCGGCATTTTCAATCACATGGTTATTGGTAAGAATATAACCATCCTTGGAGATAATCAAACCTGTTCCCAGGCCATTGCCTTTCTCTTCTAGCTGGAAGGGATTATTATCACCAAAGAGCTGATTAAAGAAGGGGTCATTACTGAAGGGATTACTTGCTTCTCTTGTAAATGTTGTGGAGATACGAACCACAGCATCCCCATGCTCCTTCACAATGGTGGAGATAGAGTTGGGATTGTAGGGTACCTCAAGATTGGTGGTGGTATTATGATTGACTTGATCTGATTGGGAGGCTCCCACTTCCCCTTGCGTGAATTGGGCAAGTAGGTAACCACCAGCAAATACAATGGCAAGCAAAAGTACAATGGGGACCTGTCTTTGCCATCGCATGCTCATCATCCTCCTTCATGCTTAACTTCTAGGGTTTCTTGATTTCTTCTCGTCCTTGCAGTAAATAATATAATCCAACAACCTTAAAATAAGCTTAAAATATCCGAACAAAACAGCTTAACAACCGAAGGATATGCTCTGATATAATGGAAGAAACTTATATTACGGGATTGATTAAGAAAGGTGTTGTGGACTAGTTGCTGCAGAAAAAGGGAAAATGGCTACAGTATGAGATTGAACCCACCTGGGAAGGCATTGAGGTGGAGCGAATATTGATGGAAAAAATGCTCATCTCCCATCGCCAAATTCAGAAATTAACGCGGATGCGAGGCATTGTTGTCAACCGGCGGATCGCTCATCTTAAGATGAAGCTCAAAGCAGGTGACATGCTTCGAGTGGAGCTCTTTGGACGTGAAGAGTATGGGGTGATTCCGGAAGAGATACCCTTGGATATCCTTTATGAGGATGATGATATTCTCGTGGTTAATAAGGCAGCAGGGCTTTCCGTCCACCCGAATAAGCCCAATCAGCTTCATACATTAGCCAATGGAATTGCCTACTATTATCAGCAGCAAGGCATTGCTGCGAAGGTTCGCCATATTCATCGTCTCGATAAGGATACCAGTGGTACGCTACTCCTTGCGAAGCATGCTTATGCCCAGGCGATCCTTGATAAGGATCTACGTGAGCGGAAGATACATCGTCAATATTACGCTGTGGTCCATGGGAGAATGGAGGAGGAGCACGGAACCTATTGCTTTCCCATTGCCCGTGATCCGCGTCATGGGACAAGGCGGATGGTCAGCCCCAATGGTGAGACAGCCATTACTCATTATCATTGCCTTGCTACCAATGGCGAATATTCCTTAGTAGAGTGTAAACTGGAGACAGGAAGAACACATCAGATTCGCGTTCATTTTCGTCATGCAGGTCACCCATTAGTTGGGGACGGCTTATATGGTGGAGATCCTACTCTATTTCCAAGACAAGCTCTGCATGCCTTCACCATTCAATTTCAACACCCTATGGATGGACGGCAGATGCAGATCGACGCTCCCATACCATCTGATCTTCAACGATTATTTGTTCGTTTAGGCCTGAAGGAATAGAATAAAGGTAGGAGGGATGGAGATGAATCGGCCTTATAAGCTCTTTCGCGATCCAGTACACGGCTTTATCCGTGTAGATCGAGACTTTTTAGCCATCATTGATACGTATGCTTTTCAACGGTTACGTCGCCTTTCCCAGCTTGGAACTTCTTATATTACATACCATGGTGGGGAACATACGCGTTTTGGTCATTCGTTGGGAGTATTTCATCTCTTTAATAAGCTAGCGGATCACTTCGCTGAGATTGGGCAGCCATTCAATGATGAAGAGATCCTTGCTGGATGTTGTGCAGCCTTGCTGCATGATATCGGACATGGACCGCTTTCCCATACCCTAGAAGGACTCCTTGGTGAGTATGGTCGCCATGAGCAGTGGTCCATGCGGATCATTCAAGAGGATCCCGAATTAAGTGGAGCATTACGTCAATTTGATCCCCAACTACCAGAGCAGGTCTCCGCCATCCTAGCAGGCACATCCTCGATGAAGCGTGTGGAGATGTTAATCTCAGGTCAAATTGATGCGGATCGGATGGATTACTTAATGCGTGATTCTCTCTTTACGGGAGCCATGTATGGACGATTTGATTATGAGCGGCTCATTGAGATGCTGAGCTTTCATCATGACGAGTTGGTCGTAGCTCGGAAAGGGCTATCCACTGCAGAGGCTTATTTAATGGCTCGTTATAATATGTACTGGCAGGTCTACCTACACCGAACTACGCGTGGCCTTGAATGCATGTTGAAATCGATCTGGAAGCGGGCCCAACACCTTTATCGAGAAGGGCAGCTTCGCGAGCATCAGGATGTTTCTTCACGGTTTATCCCATTTTTAACGGGGAATGTAACAGTGAATGAGTACCTCGCCTTAGATGATACGGATATCTATGTGGCATTAAAGGATTTTACGAACCATTCAGATCCCATTTTAGCCGATATGGCTGATCGTATACTTCACCGCCGTTTATTGAAGCCAGTTCAGCTACCTTCCGATTATAATCCTACGGCCACATTGGAAGTGAACAGGCTGATTCATCAATATGGTTATGATCCAGAATACTATCTGCTCTTTGACCAGTCTAGTAATATTGCCTATGACTATTATATTGCTGGAGAGGAGGGGGGATGGAAGCATAACACCATCTTCACCACCAATCAGTATGGAGAGATCGTAGAAATCTCTCGTCAATCGGATACCATCCGTGCGATCTCCCATCCACGGGGAGGTACCACCTTATTTGTCCCAGAGGAGTGCCGACAAGCAGTACATACGATTTACTATGGCAACCAACGCGAAGGGGGATGAACTTCATGAAGGAGAAAGAGAAGGAGACCAATCTAAAACGCTTTGGCGTCTCCATGGATGAGAAGCTCTTAAGTAATTTTGATCAATTAATTAAGCGTCAGGGATATGAGAATCGTTCTGAAGCAGTGCGTGATCTGGTTCGTCAAGCCTTGGTCAAGCAGACATGGGAAGAGGATGAACAGATGGTAGCAGGTAGTATCCTGCTCTTCTATGATCACCATCAATCCGATATTATGGAGGAGCTAACTACAGTTCAACATGAGATGCATGATACGATTCTTGCCACCACTCATTTTCATCTCAATCATCACAATTGCCTTGAACTCATTGTAGTCAAGGGAAAGGCAGGTAGCCTACGGGCTTTCAGTGAACAGATTATAAGTCTTAAAGGGGTTAAATATGGGAAGTTTACTGTCGCTCCCCTTGAAGATGTCTAATGGTTAATCCTGAGCACTCTTTCTTGCCATTGGTGGAATAGTATGGATAGAATATAACGAGAACCAATGGATGGAAGGAAGGAGTGCCTTCATGGACGCGAATAATAGTGGAAAGAAGCGGACTGCCTTTACAATTCTGCCAGGGCAGCAACCAGGGCAACAAAAGGGGCATGCCACAGCCTTTCGTGGCGTATTAAACCTTAATTCTCTCGCTCCTGTGATCATCGATGGAGAGGAGATCTATGTCGATTTAGGAGCGATGCATGCGAAGAGTCAAGTAGAAAAACGTGTGAAGTGGGTAGCGCAAGAGGAGGTCCCCAATGGAAAAGAGTATTGGATTATCTGGGTTTCCATCAGTACCGAGGGGGAGCATCCCTCTTATCACGGAATAACAGCCTCTTGGATGCTCATCGATCATGAGGCGCGCCGCGGTTATAAGAACCTCGCTGAGCATGTGAATCGCATGGATAAAGCCTTAAAGGGTCAGTTCCTCTTGGATGAATTACGTCCGCAAGAGAAGCAGTTGCTGGCTCGTTTTCTTCAAGAGCATAATCAGACCTACTGGGAAAATTCACCGGAACAACTAAAATCACTGCTATCTTAACGGCTTGTCATCCCTAGTACTTTTCGGTAGACTATAAGTGCACACAATCATCTATATGCACAGGGAAAAAGGTAAAAACAATGTTGTTTTTACCTTTTTCTTATTGGATGGGATTTAGTCAGCATGACGAGGATCGTAGTTCATCACCAGTACCTCTTCAATTTTACCTCGCCGCGTTGCTACAGCATTAATTGTCCGTGCTGCACCCACGATTTCAATGTGATACTCCTTGTAGAGATCCTTAATAAAGTCTGTCGCTGAGTTGCTTAGGAGCACCTTGCATCCCCTGCGGTCTAAATCTCGGTATAAATCGCGCAAACGTACCTGTTCCTCTTTGCCAAAGCCAACTATACTGTAGGCTGTAAAAGAGGCGGTACTACTGATGGGATCATAGGGAGGGTCTAAATAGATAAAGTCTCCCTTTTTTGCATGCACAACCGTTTCAGCAAAATCTGTGTTTTGGATATGGATCTGATTTTCATTCAGATAGTGATGCACAGCTCGAAGCACCTGATCATTGACGATATTGGGATTTTTATAACGGCCATATGGTACGTTAAAATGCCCATGTCGATTGACACGAAAGAGACCATTGAAGCAGGTTTTATTCAAATATATTAAACGGGAAGCCTTCTCCACAGGTGTAAGCTGTTGGAACTGGGGACTTCGATCGAGATTGCGAATTTGGTAGAAGTATTCTTGAGTATTTTGATGCTTTTGCAAGTCTTCGATTAAAGCATCTACATCATCCCGAATGACCTCATAGGCTTGAATCAGATCAGCATTCACATCACTAATGATCGCGCATTGTGGTTGTAGATCGAATAAAACAGCACCCGCCCCGATGAATGGTTCATAGTATGTTGAAAAGTCCATTGGAATATATTTTCTGATTTCACTTAGTAATTGGCGTTTTCCTCCCGCCCATTTGAGAAAAGGTTGAATCATATGATTTCTAGTCAAGACCATCGTCCCTTCTATAATGTCAACTATTACTCATAGTAGCCATTGCTTGATTTTAGATCAATATTCAGTATGAAGCAAAAGAAAGGGAGAGTAGTGTATGCACACAACTCTCCTTGTTTGTTTAATGATAAAGCTTTCCATATTAGTTGTTATTCCAATATTTAATTAACGCTTGTGTACCACTATTTTCTTCTCCTGCCTCAGCTAATTGGTCATACATGGATTTTGCCAATTGTAAGCCAGGTAATTGTAAATCCATCTTTTCTGCTTCTTCTAAGGCGATTCCCATATCCTTAATAAAATGTTTAATAAAGAAACCAGGAGAATAATCCTCTTTGAGTACACGAGGGATGAGATTGGAGAGAGACCAGCTACCTGCTGCTCCAGAACTGATGGATTCCAGCACCTTCTCAGGATCTAATCCAGCCTTTCTTGCATAAACAATGGCCTCCATGACACCGATCATGTTGGAAGCGATGGCGATCTGATTACACATTTTCGTATGCTGACCAGAACCGGCTTCTCCTTGGTAGACGATGTTGTTCCCTAATACTGAAAAAATCGGCTGAATCTCTGCTACTGCCTCTTGGCTACCACCAATCATAATGGAGAGGGTCCCATTCTTGGCACCAATATCTCCTCCAGAAACAGGAGCATCCACAGCTTGAAGGTGATACTTCAAAGCCTCCTCTGAAATTTTCTTAGCAAGGGTTGGTGTGGATGTAGTCATGTCCACCAAGAGGCTACCTGTGTGAGCATTGGCTATAATTCCATGAGGTCCAAAGTACACTTCCTCTACATCATAAGGATACCCCACCATGGTGATGATCACTTGCGCTTGTTGGGCAACCCCCATAGGGGACTTCCCCCAGATAGCCCCTTCATTAATGAGTGCTTCTGCTTTCTCTTTTGTACGATTGTAGATAATCACTTGATAATGAGCAGCCAGTAAGCGACGTACCATGCTACTTCCCATAACACCTGTTCCGATGAATCCAATCACCTTATCCTGATGAGGCATTTTTCTTCCCCTCTCTTATATCCTTCAGTGATTTATTTGTTTTGATAAGTAAAGCGAATTTTCTTTCATTATAACATGTTAACCTTTACCAAGGAAAAATCCGTTGCCAAAACGAGGGTGATTTTTTCTTCGGGATGCTCGGCGTAGGTGTGGGACCCTTTTCTCCTAGTGGTGAACAGTCGCTCCATTCGTAACGGGGAACAGTTCCACGCTGGACATAGAGGAGTTCTCCTCGCTCACAGGAGGCATCAACCCGTTTTCCGTTTATGGGATCAATGGTGAGTCGTTCCACACCAACGGGGATGGTAAAAGCTTGTACGGGGCGAGAGCTCATGTAGTACCCCATAAAGCGTGCCCAGATTTGCGCCGCAGGCACAGTTTCTGCTTGATTCAGCTTACGCTCACGATCATATCCTAGCCAGACCGTGCTTACTAAATCAGGAGTGAAGCCAACCATCCAGGCATCCATACTGGTTGTCCCTGTTTTCGCTGGTACTGGATAGGGAAGGTCACGTTGTACCCGATGTCCTGTCCCTCCCTCCTGAAAGATGGACATCATCATCTGAGATAGTAGGAAGGTATGGATGGAATGAGCCACCTTTTCCTCCTTATAGGAGGGAGCTCCAAGGAGTTTACCATCCGCTTTCTCAATCCGCTGAATGAAGTGGGGTGGCACAAGCTTTCCGTCATTGGCGATCACCCCATAGGCGGTGGATAGCTCCAAGGGGGTGATGCCTTGGGCACCCAGAGCTAAAGAGGGGTAGGGCTGCAGCGTCGTGGTGATTCCCATCCGTTCTGCCATCTGAACCAGCTTCTCTTGGCCAATGGCGAGATGAGTGGTAACCGCATAGATATTGTCTGATGTACGAATCGCCTCCTGCATCGTGATGGGACGAAGTAGATAATGATGGTCAAAATTGATGGGTTCATAGATCTTATCCCCATCAAAGCGGAACTTCGTTGGTTTACTCTCGATTCGTGTAATGGGAGTGAAGCCCTCTTCTAATGCAGTTAAGTAAAGAATCGGCTTCATGGTAGAACCAGGATGACGTTGAGCCTGTGTAATACGATTGAAGGAGGATTTTTCATACTCCCGTCCCCCTACTAGGGCATGTATTCGACCAGAGCGAGGATCGAGGGCAACGAAAGCAGCCTGGATCTCTCCCTCCTTCGGCAAGGAAGTAGCAACTGCCTTTTCAGCAGCATGCTGTAGTTCAGGATCGAGGGTGGTATAGATCCGCAAGCCACCATGCTGTAATTCTTCCTTGGTGAGGTTAAATCGCTCTTGTGCCTCTTGGAGAACAGCATCACGAAAATAAGGTGCCACATCTTGTTCTCCACGAACAAGTCTTTGTAAGTGTAGGGGGGCGGCATAGGCAGCACGAGCTGCCTCTTCTGTGATGTAGTCTGCCTCCACCATGGATTGCAGGACGAGGTGTTGCCGCTTCTTGGCAGTAGTATAGTTTGTGAGAGGTGAGTAGTAACTAGGTCCCTTGGGTATTCCTGCTAGCATAGCCGCCTCTCCTAGCGAAAGCTCTGTTACATCCTTATTGAAATAGATTTGGGCAGCTACCTTGACGCCATAGGCGCCATGTCCGTAATAGATCTGATTAAGGTATGCTTCCAAGATTTCTTCTTTACTCCAATGTAACTCAATCTGTAGAGCGATCAAGGCTTCCTTCAATTTTCTTGTCCAGGTTTTCTCGAAGGATAAATAAAGGTTACGTGCTAACTGTTGACTAATGGTGCTAGCTCCTTGCTGAAAACGCATCTCCTTCAGATCGATGTAGGCTGCTCGAAGCGTTCGTTTGATATCAAAACCAAAATGTTGAAAGAAACTCCGATCTTCCACCGCAATGGTGGCATTGATCAGGTCCTGAGGGATTTGAGCATAGGAGACATACATGCGATTCACGCCACCGTGTAGCCTTTCAAAAATTTCACCATGTTGATCGTAGAGTAAAGTGGTTTGAGCAATGTGTACAGGAGGTAGTGGTTTAATGCGTAAATAAACGAGTAGGATGGAGAACAGAATAAAGAGGATGAGACTCAATATCGCGGTAAAATGAAGTCCACGCTTCAAAAGTTGGAACCAACGACTCATTAACAAGGGTTTATCTGGCTGCACCGCTCTGTTCCTCCTTCTCAATGTATAAAAATGGATCATATGCTAGGTATAGTATGGATTGTGGTAAATTGAAATATACTATTGCATTTTTTGATCCCATGGCTGATAATCAGATCGATTTTTCAAAATTACAGAGCTCCCGTTTGGGACATGATCAAGAAAGGTGATGACCGATGGATTTGGATATGGAGTTATGGTTTACCGAAAAGCAGACTCAAAGCTTTGGCATTACAGCAAAAATTAAACGTACGCTACATACAGAGCGAACTCCCTATCAAAAGTTAGACATGCTGGAGACAGAAGAGTTTGGGAACATGCTTCTGCTAGATGGCATGGTCATGACCACAGAACGGGATGAATTTGTTTATCATGAGATGGTGGCACATCCAGCCTTAAATACTCACCCTAATCCAGAGGAAGTCTTAGTTGTGGGTGGCGGCGATGGTGGTGTGGTTCGGGAAATTCTCAAACACGATAAGGTGAAGCATGTTACCTTAGTGGATATTGATGGTAAGGTGATTGAGTATTCCAAGCAATACTTACCTAGTATCGCAGGTAAATTGGAAGACCCTCGCGTAACTGTGCTGGTTGATGATGGCTTTATGTATATTGCTAAGGCGAAGCAACAGTTTGATGTGATTATGGTGGACTCCACAGAGCCTGTTGGTCCAGCCGTTCACCTCTTTGAGAAAGGCTTCTATCAAGGAATCTATGAGGCTTTAAAACCAGAGGGGATCTTCGTTGCACAAACCGATAATCCCTGGTTTAAAGCAGACTTAATCCGTAAGGTACAACAGGATGTACGGGAGATTTTCCCTATCACTCGGCTCTATGTCGCCAATATTCCTACCTATCCTAGCGGTCTTTGGACCTTTACCATGGGCTCCAAAACATATGATCCATTACAAGTGCAGAAGGATGAAATTCCTGCGATTGAGACCAAATACTACACACCAGAACTTCACTTTGCAGCCTTTGCATTGCCTAAATTTGTTTTAGACCTTGTGAAGTAGGAGGTGACCGTATGCGATTTGATGAAGCCTATTCAGGCAAAACCTTTATTGGTTCCCATCCCAATTATGATGAAGCACAGGCGGTTATTTATGGGATGCCCATGGATTTTACTGTGAGTTTCCGTCCTGGTTCCCGTTTTGGACCATCGCGAATCCGTGAAGTCTCCATTGGTCTAGAAGAATATAGCCCTTATCTAGATCGGGAGCTGACTGCCATCAAATATTTTGATGCAGGGGATATTCCTTTACCATTTGGTAATCCGGGACGTAGCCTTGAATTAATTGGCCAATATGTAGGTCAACTCCTCAATGCAGGAAAATTTCCTCTAGGCCTAGGTGGGGAACATCTTTGCTCTTGGCCCATCATCCGTGCCATGGCGCAGCGTAATCCAGATCTAGCTGTCCTTCATTTTGATGCCCATACCGATTTACGGGAGAACTATGAGGGGGAGGTACTCTCCCATGCTACGCCGATTCGTCGGGCAGTTGAGCTCTTAGGGGGTTCCAATGTATTCTCCTTTGGAATTCGCTCAGGAATGAAAGAGGAGTTTCAGTTTGCTGAGAAGACAGGGATGTTTCTTGCCAAATTTGATGTGCTCGAGCCCCTGAAAGCGGTGCTTCCTCAGCTGAAAGGCCGCCCGGTCTATGTTACCATTGATATTGATGTGTTGGATCCAGCCTATGCACCAGGGACAGGAACAGCAGAGGCAGGCGGGATCTCCTCTAAGGAGATGTTGGCTAGTCTTGTGGCCATCGCCACTTCGGAAGTTCAAGTCGTAGGGGCCGATTTAGTGGAGGTTGCTCCCATCTATGATCCCACAGAGCAGACACAGATCCTTGCAGCTAAGCTTGTGCGTGAGATGCTCCTTGGTTTTATCAAATAAGATGTAAGGTGGATCTAGTTCAGGGGGAGGTGAAGAACGTTGTTATCCATTCCTGTAAATGTGAAGGTTGTTACCACCATCCAGCAGGATCAAGAGAAAGAGACCATTGAAGAAGAGAGCGTAGGGAAGCTATACGGTGAAGAGGAGCGTTATTTCCTTCGCTATTCCATGAATGAAGGGCAAGAGAGCGAGGTGCAGACCACGCTGAAGCTAGAACCTAATCAGCTGACCATCATACGTCAAGGTAGTGTCACCATGCGCCATTCCTTTATTCTCGGTGAGGTAGGAAGAAGCTGGTATACTACGCCATATGGGCGGATGGAAATGACAACGATGACGACCCAACTCGAGTATGATGGAAAGGCAGGATCGCAAGCTTCTCATCTCCTGCAATCCTTACTTATCACCTACCAACTCTGGCTTGCTGGTCAGGAGGCAGGACAGTTTCGTATTGCAATTCAAGTTCTATCACAGCCATCTTCTCGTCTCATGTGAGCGAGAAGATTTTTTTCTTTACAGAGGAATGGAAAACTTGGTAATATGAAGAAAATGCTAATATTTTAGCCAATAAAAGCCAAATATTCGGCATGTCAGGGAGGTAGGAGGAAGGAGATGAATAGATTGACGAAGAGTCAGGATTTATGGTCCCTCATTCTTGAGACCATTGATGAAGGCATCCATGTTGTTGATCAGCATGGTGTCACCATCTTTTATAATCGCGTGGCTTCACAGTTAGACGGAATGCAACCCGAGCAAGTTCTGGGTAAACATCTGTTAGACGCATTCCCCTCCCTTGCACAGGAGACCAGTACACTTCTCCGCGTATTAACAACGGGGCAGCCCATTCACAACCAGCATCAGACCTATATGAACAAGGAAGGGAAGTGGGTGGACACCATCAATACCACACTTCCAGTGCTTCGCCATGGTGAATGTATTGCAGCAGTAGAGATTGCGAAGGACTACAGCCGATTACAAACACTTGCAAATCGATTAGCGGAGATTCAAGCACAGATGAAAACAGGACAAACCGGTGGCAGAGAGGAACGAAGGCTTCGCTTTTATCATCTTGATCAGATTATTACACAGGATGAGAAGATGCTAGCATTAATCGAGCAGGCACGTAGAGCAGCGCGTACCAATTCGCCGATCTTAGTCTATGGTGAGACGGGAACTGGGAAGGAACTTTTTGTTCAAGGGATCCATCAAGCATCTCCACGTTCAGGACAGCCCTTTATTGCTCAAAATTGTGCAGCCCTTCCTGCTTCTTTGTTGGAAGGGTTACTATTCGGAACAGTACGAGGAAGCTTTACAGGTGCAGTGGATCGACCAGGGTTGTTTGAGCTGGCAGATGGTGGGACACTCTTCCTCGATGAGATCAACTCCATGCCTTTAGAGCTGCAGGCCAAACTATTGCGTGTCCTCCAAGAGAAGCAAGTACGACGTGTGGGGGGGACACAATCGCAAGCAGTGGATGTTCGCATCATGGCTGCAACCAATCAAAAGCCCTTGGATGCTGTTGAGCAAGGGGCGTTACGTGAGGATCTCTTCTACCGTTTGCAGGTGGTAGCCCTTCCCATTCCGCCACTACGAGAACGACTACAAGACATTCCCTTGTTGACCCAGCATTTTATCACCAGCTTTAAGCAGCAATTTACGAGTCCACTTGAAGGGGTCAGTGCAGAAGTGGCTAAGGTTTTCCAGCAATATTCCTGGCCGGGTAATGTACGTGAACTGAAGCATGTGATTGAAGCAGCCTTTAATCTTAGTGATGGACCACTACTGAAGGTAAGCGATTTGCCTGATTACCTATTAGATCGCAACAGATATGGAAGCTGGCAGCAATCCCTCTCCTTGCAGGAGCAATTATTTTATTATGAAACACAATTGATCGAGGAAGCGTTACTAACAACAGGAGGGAATCTGAAGAAGGCAGCGCAGCTATTGGGGATACCTCGTCAAACTTTACAATATAAGCTAGCCAAGCGCAGAACCATTGCACGAAAGGAGAAATAGGTATGCCGGAAATTAGGCACACCCATTTCTTTTTTTTATGCATTTGAAAACGAAGAATGTCTGAATTGCTTGCCATACCATGCTTACGAATAATAGATTGAATAGATTGAAAATTGGCACGAATATTGCATTAGAAATCGAGTAGAAAGGGGTGTTGCCGATGAAGCCAGGAGACCATTATGGAATTCATCGAAGTATCGAGCCACCAAATACGCTACCCCAGCCAGCCTGGCGGATAGATCCCAGTTTACCCATCTATGATAATGAGCTCTTACTCGATGTAACCACATTAAACATTGATGCTGCTTCATTTCAGCAGATTAAACGGGAAGTAGGAGGCACAAAGGAAGCAGTGGCAACGCGCATCTTGCAGATCGTCCATGAACGGGGGAAGATGCATAATCCTGTAACCGGTTCAGGTGGGATGTTGATTGGGAAGATTCGTCAATGGGGAGAACGCTTTCCTCATTCAGAGCTGCAGATCGGTCAAGAGGTGGCGACGCTGGTCTCCCTCTCATTGACACCATTGAGTATTCACCAGATCCATGACATCTGTATGGAGACAGGTCAAGTAGAGGTAGAGGGGGAAGCCATCCTCTTTGCCAGCGGGATTTTTGCTCCTATTCCTCAGGAGCTACCCCGTCGTGTAGCACTTGCAGTACTCGATGTATGTGGAGCCCCTGGGCAGATCGCTAAGTTGGTACAGCCTGAACAGCGGGTGGTCATCCTTGGCGCTGGTGGAAAATCAGGGGTTCTCTCCCTCTTCCAAGCGCGTAAGCAGCTGGGTAATACAGGTCAGCTCTTGGCCTTAGAATACTCAGCAGAAGCATGTGATTGGTTGCGTCAGCTTCATATTGCTGATGAGGTGATCCAAGTGGATGCCACGCAACCAGTGGAGGTGCTGAAGCAGGTAGAAGCCGCCACAGCTGGTGAATTAGCCGATCTTGTAATCAATTGTGTCAGCATGCCCCATACAGAGATGGCGGCGATCTTAAGCACCCGTCAAGGCGGAATCACCTATTTTTTCAGTATGGCCACCAGCTTTACAGCAGCGGCCTTAGGGGCAGAAGGGGTAGGTAAGGATATTCAGATGGTGATTGGCAATGGCTACACGGCAGGACATGTCCAAGCTGCCTTCGAGGCGATCTGGGAGCATCCCCAAATTGCTGCATGGTTTTATCAACGTTATGCAGGAATCTCAATAGAAGCAGAAAAGGAGAGGATGGAATGAAGGAAAGAAGAGATTGGCGTGAGGTAGAGCTGTGGAAAGATGTGACAGACGAAGAATGGAATGATTGGATGTGGCAACTTACTCATACCATTAAAACGGTAGATGATCTTAAGAAAGTGGTCAACTTAACACCAGAAGAGGAGGAAGGCGTGCGCATTTCCAGTCAGACCATCCCACTCAATATTACACCTTACTATGCCAGCATCATGGATCCAGACGATCCTCGATGTCCTGTACGCTTACAATCGGTTCCCCTCTCCCATGAGATCAATAAAACACCATACGATTTAGAGGATCCATTACACGAAGATGAGGACTCTCCTACACCGGGTCTTACCCATCGCTATCCAGATCGTGTTCTATTCCTCGTGACCAACCAATGCTCCATGTACTGTCGCTACTGTACACGGCGCCGCTTCTCTGGTCAGATCGGGATGGGTGTGCCTAAGAAGCAGTTAGATGCAGCGATCCAATATATTCGGAATACGCCACAGGTTCGCGATGTGCTCATCTCTGGTGGTGATGGACTGCTCATCAATGATCGAATCCTAGAGTATATCTTAAAGAATCTGCGAGAGATTCCTCATGTGGAGATTATTCGGATTGGCACGCGAGCACCTGTGGTTTTTCCTCAGCGGATTACCGATAATCTCTGCGCTATTTTAAAGAAGTACCACCCCATTTGGCTGAACACACATTTCAATCATCCTAAGGAGTTAACCCCTGAAGCGCGAGAAGCCTGTGCCAAGCTGGCTGATGCCGGCGTTCCTTTAGGAAACCAGTCGGTGATCCTCCGTGGTGTGAATGATAGCACCAGAATTATGAAGGAACTGGTTCATGAGCTCGTCAAGACCCGCGTTCGTCCTTACTATATCTACCAGTGTGATATGTCAGAAGGGATCGGGCATTTCCGCGTACCTACAGCACGAGGCATTGAGATTATTGAATCATTACGAGGTCATACCTCAGGCTATGCCGTGCCCACATTCGTGATTGATGCACCAGGAGGCGGTGGTAAAATTCCAGTCATGCCCAACTATCTTATCTCCCAAAGCCCAGAGAAAGTGGTGCTCCGTAATTATGAAGGGGTGATTACCAGTTACCCTGAGCCAGCCCATTACGTACGAGGGGAAGAGGAAGCCTATTGGTACGGTGAAGATGTACAGGATAAGGCAACCGTAGGAATCGAAGCCCTGATGAAGGATCAAGCCTTCAACCTCGTACCTCAGGATCTATCGCGGATGCGGAAACGTCAAACCTATGAAGAGCAAGGCGCAGTCTCTCTTAAGCATAAGCGTCAGGAATATCGTGAGAAGGTAGTAGAGAAAAGCACTGAAGTCCAAACTGAGAGCGAGCAAAACGAACAAAAGAAAGAGGCATAGGGCATGTTTAAAGAGATTTGGCCAGCATCAGCTCCCCGGGTTTGTATTGCAGGGCTTGCTAAGAATGTAGGGAAGACGACGGTATTAAATGGACTCTTAGCAGAAGGAGAAAGACGGGGATATTCAATGGCCGTAGCGAGTTTAGGAGTGGATGGGGAGAAGTATGATGTCTGGAGCTATCGGGAGAAGCCAGCGGTTCGTCTTCCTCCTCATACATTAGTAGCTACAGCAGAGCAGGCACTGCAGGAGAGTGAGGTGGAGTATACGATCCTGCAACGCCTTGCCCGTTCAACACCTTTAGGCTCCATCTATCTCATTCGTACCCTGAACGCAGGAACATGCAAACTAGCAGGAACTCCTACCACTGCTGATCTGCAGGAAGTATGGGAGCATTTTCAGTACCAAGGAGCAACACATCTCCTAATCGATGGGGCCTATGATCGTGTTACAGCAGCCCAGCCTAATTTAGTGGATGGACTCATCCTCTCCGTAGGTGCATCGGTTCATCCCTCATTACAGGAAGTGGTCAAGGCGATGGAAGATCGCCTTCTTCCCCTTTCTCTACCGGATACGAGCCACCTTCCTCTCGCATTACGGGCTTACTATGAGGACGAAGTAGCGAAGTATCCCGAGCAAATCTGGCTATGGACAGAGCAGGGAGGTCAGCATTGGCCAGGGATCTGGAGCTTAGCAGAAGGGTCGATTTTGTCCGAGATTCCTCATGTTGGTGAAGCGGGCCTTTATCTTCCTGGAGCACTTACAACGGAGCGTCTTCAGCAATTAAGTAAGATCAATCCTACACTTCATCTTGTTCTCCGCGATCATACGCGATGGTTTTTGGAAGCCTGTGATGTTCAGCCTTTCTATCGAAGGGGTGGACATTGCTATGTACAGCAACAGCTGCCATTGCTGGCGGTCACCATGAACGCGGATTCTTGTGCAGGCTATTTCTTTGACCCACAGGAGATGGCGGCTGCCTTACGTGCTGTGATGCCACCTGATGTTCCATTAGTGGATGTGCTGCGTCAGCAGCGCTATTGATTTGCCCACAAGAATAAGAGATAGAAAAGGAGTATCGTCATGCGACAACGTCTACAGCGACTAACAGAGAGTGCATCGGGCTGGGAACAGTTTTGGCAAGACTTGAAGCCCATTACCCCCATGGGTCGTCAGGCTAAGTCAGTCTGGAGGCCCTTTCGTCCAGGGGAGGAAGCGACCTGGCAGGCTTATATGGATCAGCAAGGGAGAGCCATTACATATCTACGCGCCCATCCAGAGGTGGTAGAGAGGATCCAGATGTACTTACGGCGACTATTTTCCATTGAACATTTATTGAAGATGTGGCAGGCGAGGCTCGCTGGTCGGTTGAGTGACTGGTATCAGCTTTTGGAGTGGCTAACACAGTTAAGAGGTTGGCTTCAGGAACGACAGCATTGGGATCATGAGGGACTAGCGGCGCTACAGCAGTGTAATCTGGTATTGGAAGAGTTCCAACACTTCCAAGCTGATGGAGATGGGGGCTTTACCATCCCTGCTCAGTTTGATCCACGATTACAGAGAATACAATCAGAGCAGCAGGCGTTACTGCAGCAGCGTCATGAGGAGTTGTCCAAGTATCGTTGTGAATTAGCGGACCAATACAAGCTCACCTGGAATCAGGAGGGTGAATGCTGGGTTCCCCTTAATCGTCTCGAGGGGTTGAAGGGAATTAAGGGACTTCAACTCCTTCGAACCACGCCATTTGAAGCGGCATACGGGCTCCATCCAGCCATTACTCAAGTCTATGATGAACAGCTGCAAATATTAGAGGAACGTAGTTCGTTAATCGTCGAGGAGATCCTGCATGAGCTTACCAGTAAGCTAAAAGATGTTTGGCCTCTCTTACTGCAATTACACAGTACGATTGGACAGTGGGAGCTGGAGTGGCTGGCCATTCAGTGGGCTCTGCAACGGGGAATGGTGCAGCCGCAATTAAGTGGTACTGGTCTCTTTCGCGTAGATAAAGGTATTCATCCCCTGCTGGCGCAGCGGTTTGCGTTCACTCCCATCTCTCTAGAGTTAACGGATGGTGTCACGATTTTGACAGGTGCTAACATGGGGGGGAAGAGCGTAGCCTTACGTACGATCATTTTTCTCCAATCCCTTGTACAATATGGCTTCTGGGTTCCTGCCCAACAGTTAACCACGCAGCTTTTTCATGAACTCTATCTGCTCACAGGCGATGGGCAGGATGCAGGAGCAGGTCTAAGCTCCTTTGGCTTCGATCTCCTGGCAGTCCATACCATCTTACAGGAGAAAAGTGTGGGGACGTCTGTCCTACTCTGCTTTGATGAATTTGCACGGGGGACGAATCCCATTGAAGGCTCACGCTTTGCTCGGGGAGTTGTTCAATATCTTCAGCAGACCAGTGGTTGCATGACGCTCTTCGTCACCCATTTCCCTGCTGTCCTCTCTATTCCCAAGCTCCATTTTTATCAAACTGGAGGCATTCGAATGAATGCACTGCAAGGAGAGCTAGAACGGTTGGAAACGGAAGAGTATCCAGCTGAGGGTAGGTGGCAGGAGTTGCTAGCTCATCTACAAAGTCAGCTGGATTATGCTCTTTATCCAACAGAGACGCAATCCATACCGCAGGAAGCCTTACGAATTGCTGAAATCCTCGGACTATACCCTCCCCTATTACAAGCGGTGGAGGCGGAATATAAAGAGAACAAGAACGGGAGGGAGGAACCATAATGGAAGCGAAACTAAGATTGGATCAAGAGATCATTGATCAAGCGCGTCAGTCTGCGGGCAGGATTGCCAAGGATGTAGACCGCTTCATTGCCCAAAGGACGACGGTAGCTGTTGAGCGGACGGTGACTCGTCTCTTTGGCGTAGATGGGATTAATAGTGATGGCGTTCCTTTACCCAATGTGGTGGTTGAACAGATCCTAGATGAAGGTACATTAAATCGGGGTATCTCCTACTGGTTAGTGAATGGCGCCTTGCAGCTTAACGTGGAGATTCAGGAGCTTGTGGAGGGAGTGGCAGCTGGAGAGATAAAATTGACACAGCTTCCTCAGGCAAGCAGAGAAGCAGTGCACAAAAAGGGGAGAGAGCTTTCTGAGCAAAATCTCCGCAAGATTGAAGAGCAACGGCGATACCGTGAACAGATCATTACAAAGAAGGGTGATGCGAAGCAGCCCTATCTCTATGTAATTGTAGCTACGGGTGATATCTATGAGGATATCGTACAGGCGCGTACAGCAGCTCGCCAAGGGGCAGATGTCATTGCCGTGATACGTAGTACAGGGCAGAGTCTCCTCGATTTCGTTCCCTTTGGTGCCACACGTGAGGGCTTTGGTGGTACCTATGCTACCCAGGAAAACTTTCGTATTATGCGGGCAGCTCTAGATGAAGTAGGGGAAGAATTAGGGAGATATATCCGTCTCTGCAATTATTGTTCAGGGCTATGTATGCCAGAAATCGCTGCCATGGGTGCACTTGAACGTCTAGATATGATGCTCAACGATGCGCTGTACGGGATCCTCTTCCGTGATATTAATATGCAGCGAACCCTTGTTGATCAGTATTTTTCACGGATGATTAACAGCTATGCAGGCATTATTATCAACACCGGAGAGGATAATTACCTTACTACGGCAGATGCTGTAGAAGCAGCACATACCGTCTTAGCATCCCAGCTCGTCAATGAGCAACTGGCGTTGTTATCTGGATTACCCCCACAGCAGATGGGATTAGGTCATGCCTTTGAGATGAATCCAGATTTAGAGGATGGCTTTTTGTGGGAGCTAGCACAAGCACAGATGTCCCGGGAAATTTTTCCTGAGGCACCTTTAAAATATATGCCTCCTACCAAGCATATGACAGGCAATATTTTTAAAGGCCATCTTCAGGATGCGCTCTTTAATATGGTGGGGATCATGACACAGCAGGGTATTCAATTACTAGGGATGATGACGGAAGCCATGCACACCCCTCATATGCACGATCGTTATTTGGCACTAGAGAATGCTCGCTATATCATGAACAACATGCGCCATCTTGGTGAGGAGATTCTCTTCCGCCCTGGTGGGCAGATTGAAGGGCGAGCACAGCAGGTACTAGCAAAAGCAGCTCAAATGCTTAAGGAGGTTGAGGAGACGGGGCTATTAAGTGCCATCAGTGCAGGACTTTTTGCGGATGTGAAACGGCCATTAGATGGTGGAAGGGGACTATCTGGTGTGTTGCTCAAAGATTCTACCTATTGGAACCCCTTCGAGGAGCTATTGCGGGAGCGCTTGGGATTAGGCCCAAGGGAGGTGATAGCATGATTCAACAGGTAGATTGGAAGAGAATTCGTCCCTATGGGGATACCTTAGGAGATGGGATTGTACAATTGTCGTTTACATTACCTATTCCTCATAATGAAGAAGCGAAGGAGGCAGCTAAGCAGCTCTGTGCTGCAATGGGACTAGAGGAACCACAAATCTATCATAGCGTGGATTTAGGTGAGGGTTACTCCTTCTTTATCCTTTATGGGAAATCACAGGCTAGTGTTGATATGACGAAAATTGAAGTGCCTAAAATCCAAAGCAAACAGAGGAGCTTTGAAGAGATCAATCATGCCATTCGCCATCAATTAGGGCGAAAGATGGTAGTAGTGGGTGCATGCACTGGCACAGATGCCCATACAGTAGGGATCGATGCCATTATGAATATGAAAGGTTATCATGGCGATTATGGCTTGGAACGATATCCTGAGGTGGAAGCGTATAATTTAGGCAGTCAGGTACCCAATGAAAGGCTGATGGCACGAGCGGTGGAGCTGAATGCTGATGCCATCCTTGTCTCCCAGGTAGTGACGCAAAAAGGGGTGCATATTAAAAATCTGACCAATTTAATCGAGCTCCTTGAGGCTGACCAGCTACGTCAACGCTTTATCGTTATCTGTGGGGGACCACGCATCAATCATGAAATGGCGTTAGAATTGGGCTTCGATGCCGGGTTTGGACCTGGCCACACTGCCCCTGATGTAGCATCCTTTATCCTAGACCAGTTAATCCAGCGCGGAGAATAACACTTCCCAAAAAGAAGTTTGGTCATGCATTAGCACATTTCTGATGAAATAGATTAGAATAGGGATATGGGTAAAAGACGAATTCAAAATATATGAGGTGCAAAGCATGATTATTATAAAAACAGCAGAAGAAATTGAAAAGATGCGGGAAGCAGGCAAGATTCTAGTCAAGACGCATAAAGCCTTAGCCAAGTTAATCCGACCTGGTATTACGACACGAGAGATCGATGAATTTGCTGAGAAGTTTATCTTAGAGCATGGTGCCACACCAGAGCAAAAAGGCTATCATGGTTATCCCTATGCGACGTGTACATCCGTGAATGAAGTGATCTGTCATGGATTCCCTGGAAGTCAGGTCTTGAAGGAAGGGGATATTGTTACCGTGGACATGGTGGTCAATCTAGATGGCTGGCTAGCCGATTCTGCATGGTCCTATGCAGTTGGTAATATCTCTGAAGAGGCTCAAAATTTACTAGATGTGACGAAGGAATCTCTCTACATCGGGATTGAACAAGCAGTCGTAGGAAATCGCATCGGTGATATCGGCCATGCCATTCAAACTTTTGCAGAAGGAAAGGGTTTAAGCGTGGTGCGAGAGTTCTGCGGACATGGGATTGGTCAACAGATGCATGAGGATCCGCAGGTTCCTCATTTTGGGCGACCAGGGCATGGCGTTCGTCTCAAAGAAGGCATGGTAATCACCATTGAACCGATGCTAAATATTGGGGCATGGCAGTCCAAAATTGATCCCGATGGATGGACAGCACGGACTGTGGATCGCTCCTTATCTGCACAATATGAGCATACCATTGCAATTACTGCAGATGGTCCCGTAATTCTTACGGACCAAGATATGGTAGATTAATCAATTGGACTTTTCTGAATGGGAGAACAGTGGGAAGATTTCAAGCCTTACTGTTCTCTTTTTGATCTCAGCTTGCTGAAAGGAGTAGGATTTTTGTCGTTTTTGGTGAATAGGATTATTAATGTAATATGTCAAATTGAAGGAGGATCAGGAGAATGAGTTTCTTCAATAAGCTGAAACAAGGAATGTCAGACGCAGGCGCAAAGGCAAAAACCATGATGGAAGTGAACAAGCTACGACAACAGGTTAGTAGCAAGCAGCAAGACATTAATACCTTATATCAAAAGATGGGTCAGCACCTCTATAAGCAATATGAAGAACAGCAACTAGCCATTGATGAAGAGATTCTGGCTTCTTGCGCAGATATACTACGGATCGATCAAGAGATTGCAGAATTAGAAGTAGAGATTCGTGCACTTAATGGCGAAAAGAAATGTATCTGTGGACAAGTGGTACCAATAGAGACACGCTTCTGCCCAGCTTGTGGACACCAGTTTCCTGAATTACCAAAGCCTATTGAGCCATCTGTAGATGCAGAAGTAGTGGAACAAGAGCCCATCCCTGAAGAAGAAGGAGAAATCAAAGAAGGAGTAGAGATCAAAGAAGCGGAGGAGATGATAACAGAAGATATGAAAGCGGAGGAAATGCCCGAGGTAGAGATCATAGAGCCTCAGCCAATTGTCTGTCCTGCATGTAATCAACCGATCAAAGCTGGAGCAAAATTCTGTGGCCATTGTGGCCATGCGTTGTAAAAATATGTAGAAAAAGTACATAAGAAGGAAAATATTCAAGGCATCGAGAATAACATAGAAAAGAATGAAACAAAGTGAGGTGATTGACATGCAACAATTTGCCGATCTGCTTCGAGCGTTTAAAACTTGGCTTTCATCCTTTTCTATTCTTCATTTTCTTTTCCCCATTGCACTTTATCTCACCTTCATCTCCTTAGGGATCCGCTTTATCAATCTCATCCTGGGGGCTTCTTTGGCAATTCACTGGGGTTGGTTGAGTACATTAAGCCAACTTGCCTATTTTGGCTTCTATCTCGGATTTTTTCTACTATTAGTAACGCCAGAGAAGCAATGGGCGCCGTATGCTCTTTGGGGATATGCAATCTTCCAGCTATACCCCTTTACCTATTTTTCACTATATACGGTACTTTCAGCTTTGACTGCCATATTTTTTGGCTATGGATTATTCCGTTTTATGGCATCACCTTATGCTAAAGAAGTGTAAAAAGGGCTGTCCCATCGGTAAACAAACGGACCGATGGGCAGCCCTTTTGAATAATGTATTATTCTTACTTGCTCTTCGGAGAATCCCTTATTACTATAGGTCTACGATGACACTCCTAGCATTAAGTCAGATTCAGCAATGGAGGTATCGCATCAATCGGCTTAATCAGGGAAGTCATGGGAAAGTCCTGTTGGAGCAACAAAGTCAGGGAAGTCATGTGAGAGTCCTGTTGGGGCGACAGCATCAGGGAAATCATGGGAAAGTCCTGTTGGAACGACTGTGTCAGGGAAGTCGTGTGAGAGTCCTGCTGGAAGCACTGCGAAAGTGAACGTGGCTGCAAGTAAGAAAGAAGCAAACCGTTTCATAGAATCACCTCCTAAAATATACTAAACTTATTATAACTTAAATAGAAAATATATCCATAATATTTTAACATTTTATAGTAAAAATTTTTAGTAGACTTAAAACAGAGGGAGTTTTTCATTCCCGATAGAGGTTGGTTGTAAAATAAGTATTATAGATACGAGCAGCTTTAGCATAATACTCTGGAGAGTTGAAATGCTCTGCAAGAAGAAAGTAGAGCCTTGCAGCGTAATTCTCAGCGCCTGCAGAGAGATATTTTTCAATAGCAAATAGATATTCTCGCTGCATCTTATGAAAACTTTCGATGGCAACGTAATATTCTCCCTTCATCTGGTACATTAAGGCCTGATGTATGGGGAGTAGCTGACTAGCAAATTGATTCTCAAAATCAGTAATATAAGTTAAAAAACTATCGTGGTCATGACTAGCTAGGTAGACCTGACAGATAATTAACATGGTGAATGCAATCTCTGATGGGTTGCCCAATTCCTTTTTCAATTGGAGCGAACTTTTCAAGTGTTCCAGTGACTTTTCCCATTCACCTTTCTCTCGAAAATAAATTCCAATATTGTGCAATGCTTTAGCATGTTGTAGCTTTTCTCGAGTAGAGTTAATGGGATATTGTAAGACAATATTAGATTGCTCATAGGACTCCTCCCACCGTTTTTCATCACTGTAGATGATCGCTCGTAAGAGTGCCGTTTCTTTTAGGTTAAAGATTGCTTCTTGTTGACGAAAGAGGTGCGCAGCCATCTTCGCATAATAGGTGCCTTGAGCATTCATCGAAATTCTAGTATGGGTAAGCGCTAGATAATAGTAAAGAATCGCTTCATGGATGGAACCATCCTTCGTATTCCTTTCCATGGCTAGCATAAAGTGGTCTAATGCTTCTAAATATTTCCCCTGATTGTATTGGAGAATTCCAAGGGTGATCTGAATTCGGAAGAAGAGAGACGTATATTGTGAGAATCGGTAAGCACTTAATCCTTTTAGCACTTCATAGGCTGCTGTATTCTCTTTCCATCGTGCATAGTAGATAGCTTCCAAATTGATCACATCAATATGTGCTTCTTCATTGAGTATGGATGCAAGCAACCCTTTAATTCGTTGGATCTCCGCCCACGCCTCTTCATACTCCTTTTCATGGATCAGTCGGTAGGTAGAATCAGAACGCCTAGAGATTTCTAAGATCTGCTGTGTTTCACACGCTCCGGTAAGTTCATCGATACTTACCCCTAAGCGTTTTGCAAACATGGGAATCAAATTGGCAGGAACAGGCTCTTGATCGTTCTCGTAACGGCTTACCTTGCCTGTAGAAGAGATACCTTCAGCCAATTGGCGTTGTGTAAGCTTCCGTAGCTTCCGTAGTACTTGCAGGCGATAACCGATATGATGCATATAATTTTCCCCCCTCATTAATTCCGTACAAGATTTCTATTTCTCTCATTATAAACAAAATATGACAGACATGCATATGATAAGGTTGAATAAAATAGAAAATTAGCAAGATTTAATGTTTTAATTCTTAAACAATGAATGAATGGTCATTCAATACATGTTACAATAATGAAAAATATGATTATGGCAAGTAGATATGGAAGTAAGGCGTAGAAAAAATATAAAAGAAGGGGGAGTATGATGTTGTGGCAATGGATCAATGGGCTTGCGGTGTTAATAGTATCAGGCTATGCAATTACACTTTTTCTTCATGTGGTCTACTCTCGTTATCAATTTATCCGTCTTGGTAAACGGCCTGAGGAAGCGACAACGTGGAGAGAACGCTGGCATAACCTGCTGATCTATGTCTTTGGTCAGCGGAAGCTACTAAAAGATCGTAAAAGTGGCATAATGCATATTCTACTTTTTTATGGTTTTATTCTTGTACAGTTTGGTGCAATCGATCTAATTGTTAAGGGATTGAGTAAAGGGGTCCATCTTCCCTTTGGTTCTTTCTATCCTAGCTTCACATTGATGCAAGAGGTTGTCACGCTTCTAGTAATTCTAGCTATTAGCTATGCTTTCTATCGCCGCTATATCGAGAAGCTACCTCGCCTACAACGTGGGTGGAAGGCGGGAATCATCGTCGTTCTCATCTTTGTCTTAATGGTTACCGTCTTGCTCTCTGCAGCCCTTGAACAACTGTGGCTCCAAGAAGGAACCACACTGTATCAACCGGTGGCTTCTGCACTCGCCTCCCTCTTTGCATTTCTTTCTCCAGACTGGGCAGGTCTACTGTTCTACGTTGTTTGGTGGTTACACTTACTTACACTCCTTGGTTTACTTGTTTATATTCCACAATCGAAGCATATGCATTTATTAGCGGCCCCGATCAATGTATTACTGAAACGAAGAAATCAGAGTAAGCTGCGGTCATTGAGTTTTGAGGATGAGGAGGCAGAATACTTTGGTAATCGGCAGATTCAGGACTTTGATCAGAAGCAGCTCTTGGATCTCTATGCCTGTGTGGAATGTGGACGCTGTACCAATGTATGCCCAGCCAGTAATACGGGCAAAACCCTTTCACCTATGCATTTGATCATCAAAATGCGCAATCATTTGACGGAAACCGGGGCTACCCTCACAGGGCGTACCCCGTGGATGCCAGCCTTTGCCCTTCAGAATACCAGAGGGAACCAATTAGCCCATTTTGCAAGCATATCCACACAGGGAACAGAGCAGCTTGAAGAGAGTGCTGCAAGTGGTGAAGAGATAGCGCTCCCTAATTTGATCGGTGGTGTGATCACAGAAGAGGAGATCTGGGCATGTACCACATGCCGGAACTGTGAGGATCAGTGCCCCGTGATGAATGAGCATGTGGATAAGATCATCGACTTAAGACGTTACCTTGTAATGAGTGAAGGTAGTATGAGCTCAGAGGCATCACGAGCCCTTCAGAATATTGAACGACAGGGGAACCCATGGGGTCTCAGCAAGAAGGAACGGAGCGCTTGGACAGGAGAACTGGCAGGTATCCCTGTTCCAACTGTTCATGATGTGAAGGAATTTGAATATCTCTTTTTTGTAGGCTCCATGGGTTCCTATGATCTTCGTAGCAAAAAAATAGCCCAGACCCTGGTCCGCCTTCTGAACAAGGCAGGTGTGAGCTATGCCATTTTGGGTAATGAAGAGAAGAATTCTGGGGATACTGCACGTCGTTTAGGTAATGAATTCCTCTTCCAGCAGCTAGCAGAGGAGAATATTCAGCTCTTTCAGCAATATGATGTAAAGAAAATCATCACCATTGACCCTCACGCTTATAATCTGTTTAAGAATGAGTACCCTGATTTTGGCCTTGAAGGTGTGGAAATTTATCACCATACGCAAATCTTGGCCGATTTGCTGGCAAAGAAGAAGCTGAAGCCGATTCACCCTGTTAAAGAGCGGATTGTCTACCATGATTCCTGCTATCTGGGGCGCTACAATGATGAATATGAAGCACCCCGCGCAATTCTCCGGGCAATTCCTGGTGTCGAGCTGGTGGAGATGGAACGGAATCGCGAGAATGCCATGTGCTGTGGAGCAGGCGGTGGCATGATGTGGCAGGAGGAACGAGAGGGCACACGAGTCAATGTAGCACGAACACAGCAGGCTTTAGCCGTCTCACCAACGATGATTGGTAGTGCCTGTCCCTACTGTCTCACGATGCTCAGTGATGGGACGAAGCAGCAGGAGGTGGAGGAGCAGATTCAAACGTTGGATGTGGTAGAGATTTTAGCGAAATCCATCTTAGGCTCCGCAGAAAGTTAGAGTCCAGCAGAAAGTGATGTTTGAAGCTTCCCTGCCCCAAGACGAGGTGGCAGGGAACTTATGGCATGTCAAGTGATTGAGCGTTCGTTCAGATTTGAAAAAGATCAAAAGAAAGAATCCAAAAGGGAGCTGGAATGGATGAAAAGTGTGATTGTAAGTGCTGCTCGTACACCATTTGGGAAGCTAGGTGGTCAATTAAGTAGCTTAAGTGCCGTCCAACTGGGTGGGATCGTCATGGAGGAGGCCTTGCATCGTGCCCAATGGGATCCTATGCATCTTGATCAGGTATTAATGGGCATGGTACTCCAAGGTGGAGCGGGACAGATCCCTGCGCGACAGGCTGCTCGCCATGCAGGGGTCCCTTGGGAAGTCCCAGCGGATACGGTGAATAAAGTATGTGCATCAGGATTGCGGAGTGTGACCATGGCTGATCAGATCATTCGTTCCGGTGATGCAAAGATTATTCTGGCTGGAGGAATGGAAAGTATGAGTCAGGCCCCCTATGCGAGCAAGGGGATGCGTTGGGGGGAACGCATGGGCAATAGCCAATTCATCGATTTGATGGTACATGATGGACTCACCTGTCCATTTCAGGATGTCCATATGGCCATCTATGGTAGCCAAGCGGCTGAAAGGATGGAGATCAGTCGCGAGGAGCAGGATGAATGGGCATTGCGCTCGCACCAACGAGCCATTGCAGCCATGAAAGCAGGTAGATTAGCAGATGAGCTAGTTGAAGTAAAGGTATCCCAGAAAAAAGGGGCTGTCATGTTGGTAGGACAAGATGAAGGACCACGTGAGGATACCTCCATCGAGAAATTGTCAGCACTACAACCGCTCTTTTTGCGAGAGGGTACGGTAACAGCTGGAAATGCACCAGGTGTAAATGATGGGGCAGGTGCTATGCTCCTGATGGAGGAGCAATTTGCTAAAGAAACAGACCATACACCACTAGCCATCATTCATGGTCATGCCCAAGTGGGTACGGAGGCTGCGAATCTAGCAATGACGCCAGGTCTTGCCATTCAGAAGCTACTAGCACAGACCGGAATGGAATTGGCCCAGATCCATCTCTTTGAGGTGAATGAGGCCTTTGCTTCTGTTGTCTTAACAACGCAACGGATCATTGATTGGGATCCGGAACGGGTCAATGTGAATGGAGGAGCAATCGCTTTTGGTCATCCCATCGGCGCCAGCGGAACACGAATCCTCATGACATTGATCTACGAGCTGCGGCGGCGCGGTGGTGGTTATGGGATCGCTGCCATCTGCAGCGGTGCAGCCCAAGGGGATGCTATTTTAGTAGAGGTACCAGCTGATTAATACCTAGTCTGTATGCGAATCCATTGAAACGATCAATCTGATGAAGGAGATGGGATGATAATGGAGATGAAGGTAGAACGTATTTTGGTGGTTGGAGCAGGTCAGATGGGAAGCGGAATTGCTCAAGTGGCTGCCCAGGCAGGTTTTCAAGTCTATCTATATGATCAGATTCCTGCAGCATTAGAGCGTGGAGCAACTGGAATTGTAGAACGGCTAAACCGTAATGTGGTCAAAGGGAAAATGACGGAGGTAGAGAAAGATCAAACCCTTCAACAGCTTCAGGTCATCAATGAGCTAGCAGAAGGCGTCAATGTTGATATGGTGATTGAAGCAGTAGTAGAACGACTTGATGTAAAGCAAGCGCTCTTTCAGCAGTTGGATCAACTGCTTCCTGCTCATGCCATCTTGGCGAGTAATACATCATCCTTGCCCATTACCCAGCTTGCTGCGGTCACAGGACGGCCAGAACAAGTGGTAGGAATGCACTTTATGAACCCTGTACCTGTCATGCGACTTGTGGAAGTGATTCGCGGTTTAGCAACAGTGGATGCTACGGTGACCACCGTCTTACAGATGGCGGAGCGAATGGGGAAGGTAGCTGTGGAGGTCAATGATTACCCCGGATTTATCTCCAATCGTATCCTGATGCCCATGATTAATGAAGCCATTTATGCAGTCTATGAAGGGGTTAGCACGGTGGAGGCTGTGGATACCATCATGAAGCTAGGGATGAATCATCCCATGGGTCCGTTACAATTGGCTGACTTCATCGGGCTAGACACCTGCCTTTATATCATGGAGATCCTTCATGAAGGCTTTGGTGACAGTAAGTATCGCCCTTGCCCTCTCCTTCGTAATTATGTGGCTGCAGGCTGGCTTGGTCGCAAAACAGGCAGAGGATTTTATGTATATCAAGATGAGAACTGAAGTGAAGCAGATGGATGAATGGTGGTGATACAGGATGGAGTTGAATTGGAGCCAGGAACAAGCAATGATGCGATCCATGATTCGCCAGTTTGCCCATAAAGAGATTCAACCATTAATAGCGAAAATGGAAGACGAGGATTGGTTTCCTCGCCCACTTCTCAGTAAAATGGCTGAGCAAGGATTAATGGGAATCCCCATCCCTGAAGAGTGGGGCGGTGTAGGAGCAGATTTTATAAGCTATATCCTTGCCATCGAAGAGATCTCCTTCGTCAGTGCAACGGTGGGTGTCATCCTAGCTGTTCATACCTCCGTAGGGACCAATCCCATTCTTTATTTCGGGAATGATGAACAGAAGCAGCATTATCTCCCCAAGCTGACCAGTGGTGAGTATCTTGGAGCCTTTGCCCTTACTGAACCCCAAGCAGGTTCAGATGCTGCACGAATTGGCACGGCAGCGATGCGAAAGGGCGACCACTATGAACTGAATGGGAGTAAGGTTTTTATCACCAATGGTGGAGAGGCAGATACCTATATTGTTTTTGCCATGACCAATCCAGAACGCAAACACCATGGGATTTCGGCGTTCATTGTTGAAAAGGAATGGCCAGGTTTTATGATTGGAAAACAGGAGAAAAAATTAGGGCTTCACGGTTCTAGTACCACATCCCTCATCTTTGAAGGAGTAAAGGTACCGCTGGAAAATCGCCTTGGTGAAGAGGGAGAAGGCTTTAAGGTTGCCATGGCCAATCTGAATGTAGGGAGAATTGGGATTGCTGCCCAATCATTAGGAATTGCGAAAGCGGCATATCAAGCAGCGCGTGAATATGCCAAAGAACGTCAGCAGTTTGGCCATTCTATCAGCCGTTTGCAAGCGATTCAGTGGAAACTAGCAGAGATGGCTACCCGCATTGAAGCAGCCTCATTACTCACCTACAGGGCGGCTCAGCTCCAACAAGCGGGGCGTCCAGATATTATGGCTTCCTCCATGGCCAAGGCGTATGCCAGTGATACAGCCATGGCGGTTACCACAGAAGCAGTCCAAATCTTCGGTGGTTATGGCTTTAGTAAGGAATATCCCGTTGAGCGCTTCTTTCGTGACTCGAAGGTAACGCAAATCTATGAAGGAACCAATCAGATTCAGCGCCAGGTGATTGCCAAGCAGCTAATCATTGATTAAGGGTAAAAAAACCAGTTCTTATTAATAGAAAGCGAGGAGAAGAAGGGCATGGATTTTTCTTTATCAACAGAACATGAGATGATGCGTCGGATGGTACGAGAGTTTGCAGAGAATGAGGTAGCGCCTACTGCAGCGCAGCGTGACGAGGATGAAAGCTTCAGCCATGAGATTTTTCAACAGATGGCTGAGCTGGGTCTTACAGGGATCCCTTGGCCAGAGGAGTATGGTGGAGCAGGTGCAGACTTTTTAAGCTATGTGATCGCTGTTGAAGAGCTCTCCCGTGTAGATGCATCGGTTGGAGTTACGCTCTCTGCCCACCTTTCCCTAGCAAGCTGGCCGATCTTTCGCTTTGGCAGCGAGGAGCAGAAGCAACGATTTCTCCGCCCTCTCGCAGAAGGGAAGAAGATTGGTGCCTATGGACTGACGGAATCAGGGTCAGGCTCAGATGCAGCCAGTATGCGGACTACAGCCATTCGTCAGGGTGAGCATTATCGGTTGAATGGGTCGAAGATTTTCATCACCAATGCAGGAGTAGCTGATCTCTATGTGGTTTTTGCCCACACCGATCCAGCAGCAGGTCATAAAGGGATTACGGCGTTTATTGTTGAGAGTGGAACACCCGGATTTCGAATGGGTAAAAAGGAGCGGAAGTTGGGAATTCGCTCCTCCACGACGTACGAAATTATCTTCGAGGATTGTCTTGTGCCTGTGGAGCAACGACTAGGTGAAGAAGGAGAAGGCTTCCGAATCGCCATGATGACGCTTGATGGCGGAAGAAATGGCATCGCAGCTCAAGCTGTAGGAATTGGTCAAGGAGCCTTGGAGCAAGCATTAGCCTATGCGAAAGAACGAAAGCAATTTGGCAAGGCCATCGCAGATCAACAGGCCATCCAATTTATGCTGGCCGATATGGCAACGAAGGTAGAGGCAGCTCGTCTCCTTACGTATCAAGCAGCTTGGCTTGAAGACAAAGGGCTACCTTATGGTAAGGCCTCGGCCATGTCGAAGCTGTTTGCAGGGGATATGGCCATGGAGGTGACTACCAATGCAGTTCAAATCTTCGGTGGCTATGGCTATACCAAGGAGTATCCGGTAGAGCGATTCATGCGTGATGCGAAAATCACACAAATTTATGAAGGAACCAACGAGATTCAGCGGATGGTAATTGCCAAATATTTATTAAAGGAGTAGAACCATGGAGGATTTATTGGAAGCAATTCGTCGTGGCCATCCTCGTGCCATTGCTCGGGCCATCTCTCTCATTGAGAATGGTACAGAAGAAGGGACTATACTGATGCAGGGGCTCTATGGCATGAAGCACCGTTGTCGTGTCATTGGTGTGACAGGAACACCTGGTGCTGGTAAGAGCACCTTAATCGATCAGATGATTACCTATCTTCGTCAGCATGAGAAAAAGGTAGCTGTTCTCGCAGTGGATCCCTCCAGCCCATTTAGTAAAGGGGCATTATTAGGAGACCGTATCCGGATGCAGAAGCATGCCCTAGATACCAATGTCTTCATTCGTAGTGTAGGCTCTCGTGGTCATCGTGGAGGTCTATCGGTAGCGACCTATGAGGTGATTCAGGTTCTAGCAGCGGCTCAATATGATTGGGTGATTCTGGAGACGGTAGGTGTTGGGCAAGGCGAGTGGGATGTGATGCATGTGGTGGATAGTATTTTGCTTTTGTTAACACCAGGCGGAGGTGATCTAATCCAAGCATATAAGGCAGGTATTATGGAGATCGCCCACCTCTATGTGGTGAATAAAATAGATCTCCCTGGGGCTGATCAGCTGGTGCATGAATTAGAGGCAATGCTACATTCTGCAAGCCTACCTACGCCATGGTCACCGCCCATCATCAAGCTGAGCGCAGCTAGCGGGGAGGGGATCGGTCCCTTATTTCAGGCATTGGAAGAGCATCACCATTATCTTCAGGCCAGTGGTGAGCTAGCAAGCCGTGAAGTGACTCGGATTCGTGCCCACTTCATGCAACGGGTGGAGCAGGAACTCATCAAGTACCTGAATCAGGCGTTAGAACCAACGATCGATGAATATGTGAAGAGAATTGAGCAGGGCGAAGGTGATCCATATCAGCTGGCGCAACAGCTGATTGCCACAAGAATCGCACCCAATCTAGAGCAAACAAGGCGAGAAGAGCAGGTAGAGAAGCCAGCAAGGGGGGAATCAAAATGAAAAAAGAGATCCCTTCCATGGTAAAAGATTGGCAATTGATTAAGAAGCGGAGAGAGCAGTTAATCGAGGCAGCTGTCCAATTGATGATCGTGAAGGGATATCACGGAACCACAACAAGGGAGATTGCACGAGCAGCAGGGTTCAGCATCGGAACACTCTATGAATATATCGAGACGAAGGAGGATGTATTATACCTTGTCTGTGAGCATATTCATGCCGATGTGGAGGAGCAGCTGCAGGCGATTATCTCCGATATTCCTGCTGGGAAAGCGGGGCTTGAGCAGGCCATCCGTCAATTTATTACCATGATGGACCAAATGTCCGATCAGGTTTTACTCATCTACCAGGAATCCAAGGCACTCCCCAAGGAAATGCTTCGCTATGTCTTAGCCAAAGAGCTCTGTATCACAAAAATATTTGAAACATTCATACAACGGGTTGCAATGGAAGGGTCATTACCCATTACAGCAGAGACGATTCCACTGATGGCTCATAATATTGTGGTGCTGGGGCAGATGTGGGCGTTTCGCCGCTGGGCGCTCCGGAAGCAATATAGCCTTGAAAGCTATATTCAAGAACAGACTCATTTTTTAATCCGATCTATTTTGGTGCAGGAGGTGGATTAGTGTGCAAGTTCAACCCTATCAGCCCAGACATACAATTCGTTTCGTAACCGCTTCAGCACTCTTTGATGGTCATGATGCATCCATCAATATCATGCGGCGAATCCTTCAGGACTCTGGGGCTGAAGTGATTCACCTGGGTCATAACCGTTCTGTAGAGGAAATTGTAGAAGCAGCCATCGCAGAAGATGTCCAAGGGATTGCTGTGAGCTCCTATCAGGGTGGTCATGTAGAGTTTTTTCAATACTTGCATGACTTGCTTCAGCAGCATGGAGTAGGTCATATTAAGATTTTTGGTGGCGGTGGCGGTGTGATCATCCCAGAGGAGATCCGTCAATTAGAAGCGTACGGAATCTGTAAGATCTTTTCCCCTGAGGATGGTGCTGCATTAGGCTTACAAGGTATGATCAATTACATGTTAGAGCAGACGGATTTTCCAACAGTCACCGTGTTAGATGATCTCTTGGTTCATTGCAAGGAAGGGATCACCACAAGACGTGAGCTAGGTCAATTGATCACCTATGCAGAGCTAAAGCATGAGGAAGCAGGCTGGATGAAACAGGTGAAGGCAGTTCTACCACCAGCGGTAATCTCGCAAGGGGAGCAAGTGCCTGTCCTTGGTATTACCGGAACAGGAGGAGCAGGGAAGAGCTCCCTTACCGATGAGCTTGTACGGCGCTTCCTTCATGCCGATCATGAAAAACAGATCGCTGTCATCTCTGTTGATCCGAGCAAGCGGCGCTCAGGGGGGGCTCTCCTCGGTGATCGTATCCGAATGAATTCCATTCACCATTCGCACATCTATATGCGTAGCATGGCCACTCGTGATTCAGGTCATGAATTAAGTCACGCCTTACAGGAAGCGATTCAGCTTTGTAAATGGGCAGGCTATGATCTAATTATTCTAGAGACCAGTGGGATCGGGCAGGGGGATAGTCGTATCGTTGAGTACAGTGATGTTACACTCTATGTGATGACAGCAGAATATGGGGCACCCTCCCAGTTAGAAAAAATAGAAATGCTCGATGTTGCAGATATAATTGCCATCAATAAATTTGATCGTAAGGGAGCAGAGGATGCCTTACGCGATGTACGAAAACAGGTGCAACGAAATCGCAACTGGTTCCATTTAACGTGGGAAGAGTTACCCGTCTTCGCTACTATGGCCAGCCAATTCAATGATCAAGGAGTGAATCATCTTTTTGCTGCCTTGGCTGAGAAGCTCAAACAGCATGAGGGATTCACTTGGTCAACACCGATGGTGGAGGAAGAAGCGCCTGCGAATATGGAACATCCAGCTGTTAACACCATCATTCCACCTGAACGGGAAAACTATTTGCAGGAGATTGCCACCACAGTAAAGCAGTATCATGGACAGGTAGAGGAACAAGTGGCCATTGCTCGTCAACTCTATCAGGTAGATGGCGTATTAAAAGTGTTGGAGCAAGAAGCAAATTCAGAGAAAGCGAGCACTCAAGAGCACCTCGTGGCCATGAAGCAAGATCTATCAGCCCAACTATTACCTGAATGGCGTCAGCAGCTGGAGAGTTGGGATGATCTCCAATATCGTTATCATCAACCTACCATGGCTTTTCAAGTTCGCGATAAGGAGATTCAAGTTCCTCTCTATACAACCTCATTGGCAGGTCTACAGATTCCAAAAATCAGTCTTCCCCGGTATGAGGAATGGGGAGAACGGCTACGCTGGTTGCTACGAGAGAATGTACCAGGGGCATTTCCCTATACAGCAGGTGTCTTTCCCTTGAAGCGTCAAGAGGAAGAACCCACACGGCAATTTGCAGGAGAAGGGACACCGGAGCGGACCAATCGCCGTTTTCACTTTCTCTCTGCACAGCACAAGGCGAAGCGCTTAAGCACTGCCTTTGATAGCGTTACACTCTATGGCGAAGATCCGGATGAACGGCCAGACATCTACGGTAAGATTGGTGAGAGTGGTGTAAGCATCTGTACTTTGGATGATATGAAGAAGCTTTATGCTGGATTTGATCTATGTCATCCATCCACCTCCGTCTCCATGACCATCAACGGTCCAGCCCCTATCATTCTCGCCATGTTTCTCAATACCGCCATCGATCAGCAAGTTGAACGCTTCGAGAATGAAGTAGGTCGTAAGGTGAACCAAGAGGAATATGCTCGGATTAAGGCGGAGACACTTCAACGTGTAAGAGGGACAGTGCAAGCGGACATTCTCAAGGAGGATCAGGGGCAGAATACCTGTATCTTCTCTACACCCTTTGCTCTGAAGCTGATGGGGGATATTCAGGAATACTTTATTCAGCATCAGATGCGGAACTATTATTCAGTCAGTATCAGTGGCTATCATATTGCTGAAGCAGGAGCCAATCCCATTACGCAGTTGGCGTTTACCCTTGCCAATGGCTTTACCTACGTGGAGTATTATCTGAGTCGAGGTATGAAAATCGATGATTTTGCTCCTAACCTTTCCTTCTTCTTCTCCAATGGACTAGATCCGGAATACTCCGTGATTGGCCGCGTGGCAAGACGAATTTGGGCCATTGTCATGAAGTATAAGTACCAAGCCAATGAACGAAGCCAAAAACTAAAGTATCATATCCAAACCTCAGGGCGTAGCCTCCATGCTCAGGAGATGCAATTTAATGATATACGAACCACGTTACAAGCATTGCTAGCCATCTATGATCATTGTAACTCTCTGCATACGAATGCCTATGATGAAGCCATCACCACGCCAACAGAGGAATCGGTACGTCGAGCCATGGCTATTCAATTGATCATTCAACGGGAATTAGGCTTGGCTAATAATGAGAACCCTCTCCAAGGCTCATTTATTATTGAAGATTTAACCCAACTGGTGGAGGAGGCGGTTCTCCTGGAGTTTACACGCTTAAGCGCCCGTGGTGGTGTATTAGGGGCTATGGAGCGGCAATATCAGCGTAGTAAAATCCAAGATGAATCCATGCTCTATGAGATCAAGAAGCATAATGGTGAGCTACCCATCATCGGTGTGAACACCTTCCTTCCTACCGTTACGGAGAATGAAGAGAAACCCATCCCTCTTGCCCGTGCAAGTAAAGAAGAAAAGGTTCAGCAGATTACTAATCTTCGCCAATTTCAGGAGCTTCATCAGCAGGAAGCAAGAGTTGCCCTGGTTGAATTAAAAGCAGTCGCTTTACGAGGGGAAAATATCTTTTCTCAGCTGATGGAAACTGTGAAAGTGGCTAGTCTTGGGCAGATTACAGCTTCTTTATATGAAGTGGGTGGACAATATCGTAGAAATATGTAAGATAGGGAGAAGAAATAAGGTTTGACAAAGGAAATATTTTGGATAAAATAATGGTTACTTACATGCGGAGGAAGGATGAACAGAGTGAGCAAGATTGCAGAATTAAGTGAAGAGACAATTAGTGAGATGGCTATGATTGATCTAGCACATTTGATCTTGTCAGAAAGCAAGGAACCCATCTATTATCAAGATTTAATTGGCAAGGTGATGGAGCTTAAACAGGTTTCGCAGGAGGAAATAAATCAACAGCTAGCCCGCGTCTATACAGAGATGAATATTGATGCCCGCTTTGCATGTATAGGTGATAATGCTTGGGGCCTCCGTTCTTGGTATCCTGTTGATGCACTAGTGGATGCTGCCAATACAGGTGTCTCCTTTGATGATGAAGAGTTTGATGAATATGAGGATGAAGACTTCGATTCTGAAGACTTTGACGATGGCGATAAGGCTACCGATGAAGACGAGGAAGAAGAGGAAGACTTGGACGAAGAAGAAGAAGAAGATGAAGATCTAATTGCGGAAGATGAGGATGAAGAAATGCTAGCAGAGGATGACCTCGAATTCGAAGATGATGAGGAACTCCTTGATGTTGATGAAGATGAGGTTCTTGATGAAGAAGAGGAAGAGGAAGAGGAAGAAGAGGAAGACTAAAAGCCCTATTCGAAAAAAACACCTTGACGATCGAACCTCTCTTGTTTAGAATACTACATGGGCTCACAAAAAACGGTTTAGTAATTTTTGAACCGCTGTACGGAAAACCATTTAAAGACAAAGGTGCCCCCACCTTTTGGGGGACTTTTGTCTTTTTATTTTTTGATGATGTGTTGGATGACATTGAAATCATAGGCAGATGGGAACGCTAGATGAATAAGAACAAGAGTAACAACAGGAGCTAGAAAGTGAGGGGTATTGATGACTGCCAAGTATATCTTTGTAACAGGTGGTGTGGTTTCTTCATTAGGGAAAGGGATTACAGCTGCATCACTAGGACGTTTATTAAAGAATCGAGGTCTTCACGTAACGATTCAGAAATTAGATCCTTATATTAACGTAGACCCAGGAACGATGAGCCCATACCAACATGGAGAAGTCTTTGTCACAGATGACGGTGCTGAAACCGATCTGGACTTAGGCCACTATGAACGGTTCATCGACATTAATTTAAATCGTTACAGCAATGTAACCACAGGGAAAATCTATATGTCTGTTTTGGAAAAGGAACGTCGAGGAGATTACCTCGGTGCAACAGTTCAAGTTATCCCTCATATCACCAACGAGATCAAAGAACGGATTCTACAAGCAGGTAAAGACGATGATGTAGATGTGGTTATTACAGAGATCGGAGGAACGGTTGGGGATATTGAGAGTCTCCCATTCCTTGAAGCGATCCGGCAATTAAAGAAAGAGATTGGTCGAGACCATGTTCTCTATCTTCATGTGACATTGATTCCTTACCTCTCCGCAGCAGGGGAAATGAAGACGAAGCCGACGCAGCATAGTGTAAAGGAATTACGCAGCATTGGAATTCAACCAGATATTATCGTCTGTCGTACACAAAAGCCACTGCCACAAGATATGAAAGAGAAGATTGCCCTATTCTGTGATATTGATGTAAATGCAGTGATTGAAGCACGGGATTGCGAAGTGCTATATGAAGTACCATTAGAGCTACA
This sequence comes from Rubeoparvulum massiliense, assembly GCF_001049895.1. Lineage (GTDB taxonomy): Bacteria > Bacillota > Bacilli > Rubeoparvulales > Rubeoparvulaceae > Rubeoparvulum > Rubeoparvulum massiliense. Next base: position 416,966 of record NZ_CVPE01000005.1, on the reverse strand, counting down.
GGAACAGCATTTAGATAATATTGTATTGGAACATCTTCATCTCCAATTTCCTGATGCAGATATGACAGCATGGAAAGCCCTTGTCGATAAGATGAAGAATCCTCATCACCAAGTAACAGTAGGATTAGTTGGAAAATACGTCTCCTTGCACGATGCGTATTTAAGTGTGGTTGAAGCGCTGAACCATGCGGGCTTTGCCAATGATAGTGAAGTGAAGGTTCGTTGGATTGATGCAGAAGAGGTAACCAGTAAAAATGTAGCTCAATTATTGGATGGTGTTGATGGAGTCCTAGTACCTGGTGGATTTGGTGACCGAGGGGTAGAAGGGAAGATTGTCGCAGCCCAATACGCCCGTGAGCATCGCATTCCCTACCTTGGAATCTGCTTAGGTATGCAAGTTGCAGCCATTGAATTTGGTCGAAATGTGGTTGGCTTGAAGGATGCCCACTCCTCAGAATTTGATCAAGCAACGAACAATCCAGTTATCGATCTTTTACCAGAGCAGAAGAGTATTGAAGAGATGGGTGGGACCATGCGTCTTGGTATCGATCCCTGCCAATTGCAAGCAGGTAGTAAAGCACATGAAGCCTACCAAGATGAGCTGGTTTATGAACGTCATCGTCATCGCTTTGAATTTAATAATCAATATCGTGAGACCTTCGAAGCACATGGTATGAAATTCTCTGGATTATCTCCAGATGGCCGCTTAGTTGAAGTGATTGAATTAACAGATCATCCTTGGTTTGTTGCCAGTCAGTTCCATCCAGAATTTAAATCTCGTCCTAATCGTCCCCATCCTTTATTTGACCATTTTATCGCAGCTACATTACGGGAACAAAAGCAGTGAGACGAATATAACTAAAAAACAGACATCAAATGGGAGGAAAGCATTTTTTCCTCCCATTTGTTTCATACTTTTTGACTATTTATGAAGAAGCTTCATCGACATGTGCAGGAAAAAATTAGATGATCTCGAATTTAATACTATATCGCCTATGTACTTCTATAAATTGTAAAAAAGAATAACAACTGTTTGTAATAATGGTAAATGCTAGAACAAAGTAAGAGTCATCTGTGAAAGGAGGATGGATTGGTGGACCAAACAATTTTAATTGTGGATGATCAATTTGGTATTCGGGCACTACTTTCAGAGCTATTTAACACAGAAGGCTATACGACACTCTCCGCTGCCAATGGCGTAGAGGCATTACAAATCATCGCACAACAGGTTCCAGATTTGGTGTTATTAGATATGAAGATTCCTGGCATGGATGGATTGGAGATATTACAAAGAATTAGAGAGGTACAGCCTGATCAAAAGGTCGTGATGATGACGGCCTATGGTGAGCTAAATATGATTGATAAGGCAGTCGAATTAGGCATTATCGGTCACTTTATCAAGCCATTTGACATTGAAGAGTTACGGAATAGTGTAAATAGTTGGCTATCAATGACCACAACAGCATAATGATAAGAATAGATGGATAATTTACTGGAAGGATGGAGATGAGAATGGTTGAAGCGATGATCCGGGTTCGCATGAGCGCACACGATGCTCATTACGCAGGGAATTTAGTCGATGGAGCTAGAGTATTAGGCCTATTTGGTGATGTGGCAACAGAGATTTTAATTCGTCATGATGGCGATGAAGGCCTCTTCCTAACCTATGAAGCAGTACAGTTTCATGCACCAGTACATGCTGGTGATTTTATCGAAGCCCATGGTGAATTAATAGATGTAGGGAACACCTCACGTAAAATCAAGTTTCGTGCCTATAAAGTGATCCAATCATCAGGAATCCATGATCATCCAAGCGCTGCGGAAGTTTTAGCGGAGCCCATCCTCGTTTGCTCAGCAACCGGTGTCTGCGTTGTTCCTAAAGAATTACAGCGCAAATCGAAGGGGGAATGAGGATGGAGAAGCTAATTATTACAGCCGCTGTTGTTGGAGCGGAAGTAATGAAGGAAGCTCAACCACGTATTCCTTATACACCGGAAGAGATTGCAGATGAGGTGCTGAAGGCCTATGAAGCAGGGGCTTCCATCGTGCATATTCATGCGCGATTTGACGATGGTCGACCTACACAAGATGCCAAGCGTTATCAAGAGATTATCAACCAAATCCGACAGCGCTGTGATATAATAATACAGGTATCCACTGGTGGTGCAGTAGGGATGTCGGCAGAAGAACGGCTACAGTCTCTAGAACCTGTTCCGGAGATGGGAACGCTCTCAGCAGGGAGCGTCAACTTTGGAGATGGTGTATTCTTCAATGACCCCATTATGATGGAGCAGTTTGCCAGGAGGATGAAGGAGCTCGGCATTCGCCCTGAATTTGAAATCTTCGAAGTGGGTATGATAGCAAATGCCCTACGTCTTGTGGATGCCGGATTGGTCACGGGACATCTTCACTTCGATTTCGTCATGGGTGTTCCAGGCGGGATGCCAGCACAGCTTCCACTCTTGATACATATGATAGATCAGTTGCCACCGGGAGCTACCTGGAGTGTAGCAGGAATCGGTCGGTATGAACTACCGATGGCCACCCATGCTATCCTATTGGGTGGGCATGTTCGTGTTGGCTTTGAAGATAATATTTATTATCGTCGAGGAGAACTGGCTGAGAGTAATGCTCAATTGGTTGCTCGTATTGTACGGATCGCCGAAGAACTAGGGCGACCTATAGCCACTCCTGCAGAAGCGAGGAAAATGTTAGGTATTGTTTCACCATCATAAATGAAGAAGGAAGACTAGGAGGCGATGGAAATGGCATTGGTGCCATTGACAGCATTTTCACAAAAAGCAAAAGCAGAAAAATTTGCAGTTGGTCAATTCAACATTAATAACATGGAATTTATTCAAGGTATTATCGCAGCAGCAGAAGAGTTGAATTCGCCCCTCATCTTTGGCGTAAGTGAAGGTGCTATTCGCTACATGGGTATCGATTTTGTTGTGGCCATGTCTGAAGTGGCCTCACGTCAGGTTAAGGTGCCTATGGCCCTCCATTTGGATCATGGCAGTAGCTTTGACATTGTGATGAAATGTATCCGTGCAGGCTTCTCATCTGTGATGTTTGATGGTTCTCACCATCCCTTTGAAGAGAATATTCGCTTAACCAAGCAAGTGGTGGAAGCAGCTCATGCTGCAGGCGTATCCGTGGAAGGTGAGCTAGGCTCCATTGCAGGGGTTGAAGATGACCTCTCCGTGGATGAAAAGGATGCAATGCTCGCTAATCCTAAGCAGGCCATTCAGTTCTGGCAGGAAACACAAGTGGATATGCTGGCATTAGCAGTAGGAACAGCCCATGGCATGTATAAAGGCGAACCTCACATTCATTTCGATGTGATCCAAGAGGTTGCAGCGAACATTGATGTTCCCGTCGTTCTCCATGGTGGTTCTGGTGTACCTGATGAATCCATCCGTAAAGCTATCCAAACAGGCGTAGGTAAAATCAATGTAGATACAGAGAATCGTCTTGCCTTTACCAAAGCGGTACGTGAAACGCTAGCTGCCAAACCAGCAGAGTATGATGCTCGAAAATATCTTGGACCTGCTCGCGACGCTGTAAAAGAAGTTGTGATGCAGAAGATGAAACTGTTTGGTAGTGTGGGTAAAGCATAAGGTGGAATGATTTGGAGGAAATCGCATGAAATTTTTTATTGATACAGCCAATACCGATGAGATCCGCCAAGCCAATGATTGGGGGATTCTAGCTGGTGTAACAACCAACCCTTCCCTTGTGGCGAAAGAGGGACGAGACTTTCATGAGGTGATCAAGGAGATTACCTCCATCGTAGATGGCCCTATTAGTGCAGAAGTAATCAGCTTAGATGCTGAGGGGATGATCAAAGAGGGCGAGGTTCTGGCTGCCATTCATCCAAACGTGGTGATCAAGGTACCGATGACTGCAGAAGGATTAAAAGCAGTGAAACGCTTCTCCCAACAGGGAATTGCCACCAATGTGACCTTGGTCTTCTCCGCCAATCAAGCGTTGCTCGCAGCGCGAGCAGGTGCTACGTATGTTTCACCATTCGTAGGACGTTTAGATGATATCGGACATAATGGGATTCTTCTTATCGAGGAGATCGTCCAAATTTTTGACCTACACCAGATTAACACCGAGGTGATTGCTGCAAGCATCCGTCATCCACAGCATGTAACTGCTGCAGCACAAGCGGGAGCCCATATTGCTACTGTACCTTATAAGGTACTGCAACAGATGCTCCATCATCCCCTTACTGATGCAGGGATTGAACGCTTTTTAGCGGACTGGCAAAAGGCCCGTTCTAAATGAGGAAGATGATATAGCCATAGGAGATCTGAGAAATACCTTGGACGACGCGTTCAAGGTATTTTTACGTGGTCTAAAAGATGGGTGAACTAACCTATCATAAAAGCTATTCTACCTACAAAATGGACAAAATTGGCGTTCTTCAGTAGTGGTATACTGTTGCCACAAGCGATTCTTTAGGCCTAGGAGAGGATGTTTATATGAAATGGACAGTAGGTAGAAAGCTGATCATATTGACCGCAACCATGCTACTGTTGATGGCAGCGCTATCTGTAATTGAATATGTAGGACTAAGTCAAACGAACGATGATTACACAGAATTGGTTGAAGCTCAAATGGAGATGGCCTCACTGCTTGATGATCTTGATCATGAGGCGACGACATTGCGTTTAGAGGTGTATTACTACTTACTTACTGGGGATGAAGCAGAACTACAAGTGTATGATTCCATCAAACAGGAATATGCAAGACTGATGGATATCTTAAAAGAAGCAAGCACAAGTACTCAGGGAGTAGAATTATATAATCAGCTTAATGAGCTTGGTGAGAAATACATGCAGGGAGCAGAAGAGGCATTTCAGTTATATAAATCTGGAGCTTCCATTGACCAACCACTGCTGGAGGTTGGAAAGTATGGAACCGAATGGACGGCTATCTTTGCCGAATTAAAGAGCGTTCAAAATGAACAGATTGTTGCCTATAATCAGGAGGTAGCAGCCAGTGCGGAGAGTACGAAAAGGCTAATTCCTATCATTAGTGGATTAGCGCTCATCATTGGCGGATTAGTCTCCTTCTGGCTAGGACGTAACTTAACTACGCCATTACACTGGTTGAATCAATCAGTTAAGCAGATGGCAGATGGTGATTTAACAGGTGATCTTGTTGCAAGCAAACGAACCGATGAGATTGGTGATTTGACCAACTCTTTTATGCAGATGAGAAAGAAGCTACATACAGTGATTAATGAAACCGCTCATAGCTCCCAAGAGCTGATGAATGCATCCAATAATTTAGACATGAGCTCCGAACAAGCGGCAAAGGCTACCAATCATATTGCAGAGGCGATGCAAACTGTTGCAGAAGCCTCACAGCAGATCGCTCAAATTGGTGAAGAGACAGCACGTGGAATGGAGGAAGCAGCACAGGGTACGCAAAAGATTGCTGAAGCAACTACCGGTGTTTCTGAATTTGCTGGGAGGGTTAGTCAGGAAGCAACAGCAGGAAGAAGTGACCTGTCACAAGCTGTTGAACAGGTTCGACAGATCAGTATCGATACACATCATACTTCGGAACTGGTCACTCGTTTAGGTGATCGCTCCCAAGAGATCGGACAGATCGTCAAGGTGATCCAAGAGATTACAGCACAAACCAATTTGCTTGCCTTGAATGCAGCCATTGAAGCAGCACGTGCTGGGGAGAATGGTCGTGGCTTCGCGGTGGTAGCAGACGAAGTACGAAAACTAGCAGAACAATCGAAGCAATCAGCGGAGGAGATTGCCAAGTTGATTCAAACGATGCAACAGGATACAGCAGAAGCCATTCATGGTATGGAATCAGGGGTTGTTAATGTAGATCGTGGCGCAGCAATTATTGAAAAGGCAGAGCAATCCTTTGCCACGATTTTTACCTCCATTAATCAGATGGTTCAGCAGATTGAAGAGATCTCCGCAGCAACCGAGGAGGTTTCAGCAGCAGCGGAAGAGGTTACAGCTTCTGTGAATGAGATGGCTTCCAATGCAAAGTCCGCTTCTGGTCAAGTGCAACAGGTAGCCGCTGCCACGGAAGAACAGCTCGCCTCCATGGAGGAATTGGAAAGAGCAACGAGCAATCTAAGCAAAATGGCAGTACGATTAGAGAAAGAAGCATCCTACTTTCAAATCTAACTTGATTAAGATGGGGCCCTAGATTATTTCTAGGGTCTTTTTGTATGCACTTTACCATTTCTTGATGGAAGCTTTAAGAAAAATTAACCATCCTCCACTCGAAGTATTTTAGGCTGAAAGTACTAAGAGAAAAGGGGGAGGATAGAACATGATAAACAGCGTTAGGAATAAGATGCTCGTCAGCTTCTTCGCCATCCTAATTCTCATGGGTGGCTCTGCCCTTTATAATTATTGGAAATTAGAAGAGATCGATCAGAGCTATGATCGTTTATTCCATGAACAGGTAGAAAAACAACGGATCATTGAGGCGCTAGCAAAGAATGTGAACACACAGCGTCTCTCTGTTTTTGCCTATATTGTCTTAGGAGATGAGCAGTTATATGAGAATTTAGAACCACTTCATCAGCAGTATCAAGAATTAGAGAAGCAATATTTAGGTGTAACTAGCTCTTCTCAGGAAGCGGAAGGTCTTCAAAATCTAAATGTGATATACACAGCATACCGTGAAGTAATTTCTGATGCCTTAATTGCCAAGAAGGCCAATCAAAATTACTTAACGCTACTTCGTTCAGAAGGCGCGAGGATAGACACAGACTTTCAGAAAGAAGTAGATCAACTGAGGGAAATTCAGATGGAGCAAGTGGATAAGCAGTTAGAAAAAACCAGACAAATGGTGTTGAATGCTCGTACCTTCATTGCGATTATTTCCACTCTAATCACCATGGTTGCAATTAGCCTTTCCATTCTAATGGCCAACCATCTCTCGCGTCCGATTCGCCAATTGAAAAAAGCGACGCAGGAGATGGCTACTGGAAACCTGACTGATGTCAAACTGGTAGAAGGTAACCGTGATGAGATTGGTGATTTGGCAAGATCATTCCAGGATATGAAAGAGAAACTTAGAAAGCTTGTGAAGCATATGCAAGAACAGATCGAAGAGGTTTTTGCCTTTTCACAAGAGGTGACTTCCACCACTCAGCAAGTGCGCAATGCAGCACAGCAGATTGTCGAACGTGTTGAAGAGGTGGCACACAATGCAAGGCAAGCGGAGAATTATAGTCAAGAAAGTCTAAGTGGCATGGAAGGGGTAGAACGAGATCTACATGCCGCGGTTAGTTCAACCAAAGCGATCGTAGTGATGGCACGGACTCTTCATACTTCTACTGTACAAGGGCAGGAAGAGATCGACCATGCCATGAAGCAGATGACCCGTGCAGGTTCTACGATGCAAGATTCTTCCCAATACGTGAGTCATTTAGAAGAACGAGCAGCACAGATCGGCGAGATTGTAAATGTGATCAGCCAAATTTCCTCACAAACCAATTTACTTGCCTTGAATGCAACTATTGAGGCTGCAAGGGCAGGGGAGCATGGTCGTGGTTTTGCAGTGGTGGCTCAGGAAGTGCGAACATTAGCTGAAGGAACACAACGTGCAACAGAAGAGATCAGTCAGCTTATCACTGTTACGCAGGAGGATATGCAAGCGGCTAGTGTGGGTATGAATCGTGGTCTTTCGGAGGTCATGCAAGGAGAGAGGATTCTTCACCAGGCTACGGATGTATTAATGAGCATCTATGCAGGAATTCAAAATATAGTACAGCAAATTGAAGAGATTGCTAGTACGATTAGTGGCGTTGCAGACGTAACAACAGATGTGAAGTATACCATTGCAGAGACAGCGAGGCAATCTGTAGAATCCTCCCTTCATATGGAGGAGGTAACCAGCTTTGTACAGGAACAGCTAGCAGTAATGGAGGAGATCGCCCAATCAACAACTGCCTTGAATCATCTAATTAAAGAGACAGAAGAGATCATACATCACTTCCGGATCGATTGATAAAATTAGTGAGAACATTCCTTTATCTCCATATGGCAGGCTCCATATACAAGTGGTACAATAGTCAACAGGGTTATTTGAGAGGAGCAAGACGGGAATGGAATGTTTAAAGATTCGTGGGGGACGCCCACTGCGTGGAACCATGCGAGTGAGTGGAGCAAAAAACAGTGCTGTTGCCCTCATTCCTGCCACCATCTTAGCCAGTGCACCTTGTGTCATCGAGAATTTACCTCGCATCAGTGATGTGTTGCGTTGGACGGATATCATGGAGGAATTAGGTGCAACAGTCTCATTTGAAGGTTCTACCCTTCATGTTGATACCAGTCAGCTTACATTACACGAGATTCCCAATGGGAATGTGAAAAAGATGCGTGCATCCTATTATCTCATGGGTGCCCTGTTAGGCCGTTTCAAACGATGTGTTGTCGGCTTACCAGGTGGCTGTGATTTGGGCCCTCGACCTATCGATCTTCATATGAAAGGTTTTGAAGCACTTGGTGCTAAAGTTCATGTAGAGCATGGAGCAGTGCATCTTGTTGCGGATGAATTACGTGGTGCCCGTATTTATTTGGATATTGCCAGTGTTGGTGCCACCATCAATATTATGCTGGCTGCAACCCTAGCGAAGGGGCAGACCATCATCGAAAATGCTGCCAAAGAACCAGAGATTATCGATGTGGCCACCTTACTCAATGCCATGGGTGCACGAATAAAAGGTGTTGGTACCGATGTGATTCGGATCGAGGGCGTGGAGGAGCTACATGGCTGTGTTCATTCCATCATTCCCGATCGCATTGTGACAGGTACATTAATGATTGCAGCAGCAGCTAGTGGTGGTGAGATTATTCTCGATCAAGTGATCCCTGCTCATGTGGACTCACTGATTGCAAAATTACGTGAGATGGGGGCCGTTGTAGAAGAGAATGGGGAACAGATCCGTGTTGTCGGCAAGGATAGCTATCAGCCCATTGATGTAAAAACACAGGTCTATCCAGGTTTTCCTACTGATCTACAACAGCCGATGACAGCCCTGCTTTTAAAGGCTGAAGGGACGAGCATGGTAACGGATATTATTTATGGTTCCCGCTTTAAGCATATTGATGAGTTACGTTTAATGGGTGCTAATATTAAGGTAGAAGGGCGTTCTGCCATCATTGAGGGTAGCGTCCCCCTCCAATCAGCAAAAGTAACAGCTACGGACCTGCGAGCCGGTGCATGCTTGGTTGTGGCGGGATTAATGAGCCATGGTGTGACTCAGATCATGGGTGTAGAGCATATTGATCGGGGTTATGAAAATATTGAAGGAATGTTGCAAGAATTAGGTGCAGATGTATGGCGTGAAGTAATAGAATAAAGATAGAACCGTAAACTAATAAGGGGATGAACAAAAGTGGAACGCAGTTTATCGATGGAATTGGTACGTGTGACTGAAGCTGCAGCATTACAGTCGGCCCGTTGGATGGGTAGAGGTTTGAAGAATGAAGCGGATGATGCGGCGACTACCGCCATGCGTACTGTTTTTGACACGATCCATATGGATGGTGTGGTCGTTATTGGCGAAGGTGAGATGGACGAAGCGCCCATGCTCTATATCGGAGAACGTTTAGGGAACGGTGAAGCTCCCTTCGTGGATGTAGCAGTTGATCCCTTAGAAGGTACGAATATTGTGGCAAAGGGAACATGGGGGGCCATCGCTGTTGTAGCAGTAGCAGACCGTGGCAATCTGCTTCACGCACCAGATATGTATATGGATAAAATCGCAGTAGGACCAAAAGCAGTTGGAGCCATCGATATCAATCGTTCTGTTACAGAAAACCTACAAAGTGTAGCCAAAGCCCTTGGTAAAGATGTAAGTGAGGTTACTGCCATTGTCTTAGACCGTCCGCGTCATGAGGAGATTATTAAGGAGATTCGTGAAGTAGGTGCACGGATCCGCTTAATCACCGATGGGGATGTGGCTGCTGCGTTGAATACAGCCTTTGATGACACGGGTGTTGATATTCTCTTCGGGATTGGTGGCGCACCAGAGGGTGTGATTGCTGCTGTCGCCCTTAAGGGATTAGGTGGCGAAATGCAGGCTCGCTTAATGCCAGAAAATGAAGAGCAATTAGCACGCTGTAAGCGTATGGGCATCGAAGATATTAATAAGGTCCTCACCATTGAAGATATGGTGAAGGGTGATGACTGCATCTTTGCTGCAACGGGTGTCACCGATGGCGAATTGCTAAAGGGTGTACGCTTCCAGGGTCAATCCGCTTTCACCCAATCCCTTGTTATTCGTGCCAAATCAGGCACTGTTCGCTTCGTAGAAGGCAAGCACCGCTTGGATAAGAAGCCAAATCTGGTTGTCGAATAACGTAAAATAATGATAGAATAGACAGCGAGCAGGTACAGTTACCTCGTTCGCTGTTCTTTTTTGGACATGATCTGGAATAAAATCAACTTCAATCAGCTATAATGGATGATGATTAGGTATGCCTTCCCCCCGTTAAATTCATCTATTTCTTCAACTTTCTATTTTCCCTTTTTATATTGGCTATTAAATGAAAAGTGTGGTGAACAATCATCGGAATGGAACGAACGATTGAACAAGCAGGATCGTCTTCTCAGAATTCAGTGAGAACGTCGAATGAAACAAAGTCGAATGAAACAAAACGGATGGTTGAATTAAGTAATTTGGAAGACAAAAATTTAAAGGATTTATACAAGCTAGCGAAAGAGTTTCAAATTCCTTATTATAGCTCTTTGAAGAAGAAAGAACTGATCTTTGCCATTTTAAAAGCACAGGCAGAACGAGAAGGACATATGTTTATGGAGGGTGTACTGGATATTTTACCAGATGGTCGAGGATTTTTACGACCGGTTAATTACACCCAAAGTGATGATGATATTTACATATCACAATCACAAATTCGCCGTTTCGATCTTCGAATTGGTGACCGCGTATCGGGGAAGGTACGGCCGCCAAAAGAGAATGAGCGTTACCTAAGTCTTCTCTATGTAGAAGCGGTCAATGGCATGGCACCAGAAAAATCATCAGAGCGTCTTCATTTTCCAGCTCTTACTCCCCTTTATCCTCAACGAAAAATCGTCCTTGAGACATCACCAGAACATCTCTCTGCACGTGTGATTGATTTAATTGCACCGATTGGATTTGGGCAGCGGGGCTTAATTGTTGCGCCACCAAAAGCTGGGAAGACGATGTTGCTCAAGGAAGTGGCGAACAGCATTGTGGAGAATCATCCGCAGGCGAAGCTTTTTGTCCTCTTAATCGATGAGCGACCAGAGGAAGTAACAGATATGCAACGTTCCATTGAGGCAGGTGAAGTGATTAGCTCTACTTTTGATGAAGGACCAGAGAACCACATTAAAGTGGCAGAGCTGGTATTGGAACGAGCCAAACGCTTAGTGGAGCACAATCAAGATGTGATCATCCTCATGGATAGTATTACACGACTAGCCCGTGCCTATAACCTGGTGGTACCGCCAAGTGGTCGTACATTATCTGGAGGGATTGACCCTGCATCCTTCCATCGTCCGAAGCGCTTCTTCGGTGCTGCTCGCAATGTCGAAGAAGGTGGCAGTCTTACGATTTTAGCGACAGCCCTTGTTGAAACGGGATCTCGTATGGATGATGTGATTTATGAAGAGTTTAAAGGCACAGGGAATATGGAGTTACATCTTTCTCGTCAATTAGCAGAGCGGCGGATTTTCCCAGCCATCGATATCCGCCGATCCAGTACGCGGAAAGAGGAGCTTCTCCTCAATAAGGATGAATTGGAGAAGCTGTGGGTTCTACGCCGCGCCATGAATGAATCACCTGAATTTGTGGATGCCTTTATTCGTAAATTAAAAATGACGAAGACCAATCAAGATTTTTTGGATAATATTCCCACTGGGAAGCAGGCAGAAGCTAATTTGCTGAAGAATTTTTTTAGTGCTTCCTAATTAATGAATCTCTATGCCGTTTTTACGGCATATTTTTTTTAGATTTGGCATATCTTATAAAACCCTACCCATGCAGGAGGTGTTTGTAAGATGAACGGTTTTCGTGCTATGCTCCTCTCTTCCGCCGTCTTGCCCACTCTGGTTGTCCCACAACCAAGCAGCCAGCTTGTTTTCGTCGGTGAAGGGCAACCCATGCATGGAACATCATCCTTACCAGTACTGCAAATTCAGAATCCCCTTCATCAGGTACGTGACGAATTGCTCCAACAGGATGAAGGAAACCAAGCAGGAAAAAAGGAAAGTGGCGATGAAGATGAGCTGGAGGATCCTAGGTTTGATAAAAAAAGAAGTGTACGTATTGCCTCAACGGTGACTAAAGAGGAGCCTGTTGTCACAGAAGATGTCATTTACTTCTATTATCAAGTGAACCAAGGAGATTCACTGTATCGTCTTGCCAAGCGTTATTCCATTACCTTAAACGATTTATTGCAGGCCAATGATCTGCCCGCCTCTGTTGGATTATCAGTGGGTGAATGGCTATATATTCCCAGGCGTGTTCAAGTTTATGAGGTAGAAGGAACGGAGACATTGACACAAATATTGGAGGAAAAAGGCTTTGATATTGAAGATGTATTACAGCTTAATCCTGAATTAATCAGTCTTCAATTACAGCTTCAGCCCGGGCAAAAATTATATCTTCCTGCGCCTCCTCCGGTGAAACACTGGCAAACCAAGCGCTCCTATCAAGTGCTACCCAATTCCATTACGATCCATCGTAATGGAGAGCGTCAGGTCGTCAGTATGGACGAGTTAAAGAAGTTGGCTCCTTCTCTTCAATGGCCTGTAACAGGTCAGATCACAAGCTTTTATGGCATGCGTAATGGTCGCATGCATTATGGTATTGATCTATGGAATGAATCGAAGGCGCAGACTGCCATTAAGGCAGCAGCAGGTGGCACAGTGATCTCCGCAGGATGGCATGCTGGGTATGGGAATACAGTCATCCTTCAACATGACGAGAACTGGGTTACCTATTATGCCCACTTAAGTGCCATTCAAGTTCAACAGGGAGCTTGGGTGGACGTGGGTGAAGAGCTAGGAAAAATGGGAAAGACAGGGGATAGTACAGGCGTTCATCTCCATTTTGAGATCCGTTACCAGCATCAACCCCTCAACCCAATCCTTTTTTTGCCTTCTCCCAACGTTGATCTTGCGAGTCAGGAATGAACATGCTATAATTCCCTCATGTGTAAAAACTCTGTTTCGTCTCGATTCAGGGCAAAGTGAGGTGAGGTTCGATGAAGCAAGGTATTCATCCAAATTATAAAAAAGCTACAGTTACTTGTGCCTGTGGAAACACATTTGAAACTGGTTCAGTAAAAGAGGATTTACGCGTGGAAATTTGTTCCGCATGCCATCCTTTCTATACTGGTAAGCAAAAATTTGTTGATGCTGGCGGACGCGTTGATCGCTTTAAGAAAAAATATAATCTGGAATAATATGAGTGCTGACGATCTTCTCGTTGGCAGATCTCAGCTTAACAACAGGAGGAAATTCCCCCTGTTGTTTCTATATTGAGATCAATTTCATTTAATTGGACAAGCAGTTCTGATACCATCATACATATAATAAGAGGGAATAGAGTGGAGAGCGCAATGATTCATTTTATGAAACGTGAAGGTTGGGTTGAGTGTATTGCGGGCTGTATGTTTTCAGGGAAAAGCGAAGAACTGATCCGCCGTATTCGCCGTGCCAAGTACGGAAAACAGCGAGCAGTGGTTTTCAAGCCACAGTTGGATAATCGTTACAGTGAAACCTCAGTCGTATCCCACAATGGTTTTACAGTAGAAGCGATCCCAGTCACATCAGCACAGGAGATCCTCAAGCAGGTTGGACCCGAAATCGATGTGGTTGGTATTGATGAAGTTCAATTCTTTGAGAAAGAGATCATCCAAGTTATTGAACAACTGGCCAATGAGGGAAAACGGGTCATTGTTGCAGGACTTGATTTAGACTTCCGTGGGGAACCATTTGGTCCAACGCCGGAAATTATGGCACGTGCAGAATATGTAACCAAGCTTCAAGCCATCTGTGTGGTCTGCGGCAATCCTGGAACAAGACCACAGCGCTTGATCAATGGTGAGCCAGCCAATTATAACGACCCGGTTATTATGGTGGGAGCATCAGAAACTTATGAAGCTCGTTGCCGTCATTGCCATCAAGTGCCGGGAAAGGATAAAGCTTAAGAAAATAAAATCACCTCTGCAGGATATCATAAGGCCTAAGGAGGTGGTTTTATTGAAAAGAATCAAAGGTTCATTGCTTGTATTGATGGCATTAACCATGGCGATTGTTGCAGGTTGTAGCACGAACCAGGGTGCAGTGGATAATTATCAGAATCGGCCTAATCAAGTCACCTATGATGGGAATCGATATGCAGGCAACACAACACCCATGACACCATATGGTAGGGTTACTTATCCAGCTAATCCAACACGAGATCAGCTACACTATCGTACCCCAGTAGGTAGCCCCCCCAATCTCACCCAGAATCCCAACATAGCACCGCCGTATAATAATACCTCGTACGATGGTAACAATGTAGGGCGTAATGGCCGAGTAGGTACAACGGGGATGATGGATAATCTCAATGCCCAAAATCGGAAGGCTGAACATCTTGCCCGTTTAGCGAGTCGTGTTCGTGGGGTAGATGATGCTCAGGTTTACCTTCGTGGCAATACGGCATATATTAATGTAGACATCCAAGGTCAGATTAACAATAATCAGGCGAAACGAATTGAGAATGAGGTTCGTCGTGTTGTAAAAAGGCATGATCCCAATGTTCGTTATCAAATCATGTCAGACAAGGGCATGTTTAATCGAATCATCAACACACCAGAGCGTGTAGGAAATCGAATTGGGAACATGATCAACGCCCCTCGCTACAATGCCCCTGGTACCAATGTAGATACGCGAAGCAACACAAATGGTATCAGTAACATGAATCGATAAAATGGATTTATAAGATAAATCATGAGCTTATAACCAATGGTTCCGTTTCGTGAACCATTGGTTCTTTTACAATCTCTTGCTACATAAGTATATCTTCCACTATAATTAAAATGTTATGCAGCCTTCATTAGAATGAGGTGAAAATGATGTTAGAACGTTTAGAGCAAGTGGAGCAACGTTTTGAGGAGTTAAATCAACTCCTTTGTGATCCCAATATTGTTTCGGATCCCCAGAAGTTGCGCACCTACTCCAAAGAACAGTCTGATCTTGATGAAACTGTTCAGGTATATCGTCAATATAAGGATGTTGCCCAACAACTGCAGGATGCTAAATCCCTACTCGGTGAAAAACTGGATGCCGAGATGCGGGAAATGGTGAAAATGGAAATTGATGAATTATCTGAGCAAGCAGAAAAACTTCAAGAGAAATTGAAGATTCTTCTCCTTCCCAAAGACCCCAACGACGATAAGAACGTCATTGTGGAGATCCGTGGTGCTGCAGGTGGAGATGAAGCAGCATTATTTGCAGGAGCACTGTATCGGATGTACACGCGGTATGCCGAGCTCCATGGTTACAAGACAGAGATCATGGAAGCCAACTATACTGAACTAGGTGGCTTCAAAGAAGTGATTTTTTCGGTGATGGGCAAAGGAGCCTATAGCCGCTTGAAATATGAGAGTGGTGCCCATCGTGTGCAACGGATTCCTTCTACTGAGTCAGGAGGACGTATTCACACCTCCACTGCAACAGTTGCTGTTCTTCCAGAAGCGGAAGAAGTAGAAGTGGAGATTAATGAGAACGATGTCCGCATCGATCTATTCTGCTCCAGTGGACCAGGTGGACAGAGTGTAAACACCACCCAATCTGCCGTTCGTCTTACCCACATTCCTACTGGGATCGTCGTCTCCTGTCAGGATGAAAAATCCCAGATCAAAAATAAGGAGAAGGCAATGCGGGTTTTGCGTGCGCGTCTATATGATAAGTATCAGCAAGAAGCGCAAGCAGAGTATGATCAGGTGAGGAAATCCGCTGTTGGAACAGGGGATCGCAGTGAGCGGATCCGGACGTACAATTATCCACAGAGCCGTGTGACCGATCATCGGATTGGATTAACCCTGCATAAGCTTGAAATGGTACTCAATGGCGAATTGGATGAAATTATTGATGCCTTAATTCTACATGACCAAACAGAACGGATGAAGGCGCACGCATAATCAAGAGTGCCTAAGGAGAGAAAGATGATGTCATTCACCATACAAGAGGCCCAACGCCGGGCTTCTCTTTTTTTACAACAGCATGGAGTAGACGAAGCAGCGTTGGAGGCTGAGATCCTCGTCAGGGAGCTACATGGCTGGGATCGGGCTACTCTGTTTACCCATTGGCTCGATCCGTTTGCAGTTCCATTGGAGCAACAGCTTGAGAGCTGGCTACAGCGTCGTATTGCTGGGGAGCCGATTCAATACATTATCGGCCATGTGGATTTCTACGGCCTCTCCTTTGATGTAGGAGAAGGATGTTTAATTCCCCGACCAGAGACGGAGCTTTTGGTAGATGCTGCATTGAAGCGCTACTATCAACACCCTGTCTCCACCATTGCCGACATTGGTACAGGTAGTGGGGCTATTGCAGTTACACTGGCCTATCATCTCCCTGAAGTTCAAGTGATTGCTGTAGATCTCTCTCCTCGTGCCTTACAATATGCTCAGCGCAATGCTACCAAGCTCGGAGTTGAATCACGAATTACCTGGCTGGAGGGGGATGGGATCATGCCGCTCCAAACAGCAGGCATCAAGGTGGGCATGCTACTATCCAATCCACCCTATATTGCTTCTGCCGAGATTGCCACCTTGGCTAAGAAGGTAAGAGAATATGAACCACGCTTGGCGCTAGATGGTGGTGAGACCGGTTTAGTTTTTTATGAGCAAACAGCTCCCTTCTTACCAGAGGTATTACAGCCAGAAGGCTGGGTCGCCATGGAAGTGGGAGCTGGCCAAGGCGAAGCAGTGGAGGCACTTTTTCATGCTCATGGTGCGAAGCAGACAGCAATGATTGAAGACTTTCAAGGGATTTTACGCCATGTCATTGCCTTCTATTCTTAAGTTTATCAACAAGGGATGTGCATAACTGAATCGAATATGCTCCTTCAACTCTAGCAATCTCCGAGTATAAGAATCTCTTAAATCGCCCATACTATACCTAGTGAGTAAATAATGAGATTCATAGAGAAGGGGTAGGAGAAGATGAAACGCTGGGGTTTGATCATTGGCCTTTTATTCGTATTGGTTTCACAATGGGAGTATCAACGGACAGAGGCTGCGATTCTATGGGGTACAGAGATCCCAGACGAAGCCATACGGATGCGTATTCTCGCCAATAGTGACCATCCCTTCGATCAATTATTAAAGCGGCAGGTTCGTGATCAAGTGATTGCCCTTGTTACTACTTGGGATTTAGAATGGACAGGTGTAGAATCAGCTCGTGACTATGTGGATCTTCATCTTGCAGAGATCGAACAGGTAGTGAGAGAAACAATTCATGCTCAGGGCTATGATTATGCTTTCTCTGTAGAGCTAGCAGAGGTGCCCTTTCCTGATAAGGTATATGGAAATCAATACTACCCTGCAGGAGAGTATGAAGCGGTAAGGATTACCATCGGTGAAGGAAAAGGGGAGAATTGGTGGTGTGTGTTGTTTCCACCCCTCTGCTTTGTGGATGTGACCACTGCGGAGACAACGCCAGGGACTGAGGTAGCAGAAGGTGCAGTTGAGCAGGAAGGCGTGGTGATCCGTTTCTTTCTTATCGATTGGCTGATCAAGCTCTTTCAGTTTATCCAAGGCTTGTTTGCCTGAGGGTACTTATTCACAATCATCCTGTAGTTATCCACATAAAAAATCATCGCACAGGTCTATTGTTCTATGAAATGGAGTAGAAACTTCGATAATTAAAGGAGTATTCACGCTATGGCACAATTTGATACGAAAATATACATTGTGGATAAGTCTGTGGATAATGTTGATATTTATGCACATCTCCAAGAAGCAGCTCGTTGGATTCAAGAGGGCGAGGTGGTGGCATTTCCTACAGAAACCGTCTATGGCCTAGGTGCAGATGCGACGCATAGCGAAGCAGTGAGGAAGATCTACGCTGCCAAAGGACGTCCCTCTGATAATCCACTCATTGTCCACATCGCTCAGTTGGATCAATTGCAAGATGTGGCTTACGCCGTGCCTGATAAAGCAAGGAAACTGATGGAGGCGTTTTGGCCCGGACCAATTACCTTTATCCTACCAGCCAAAGCAGGCCTTGCTCCTGAAGTGACAGCAGGTTTAGAGACAGTAGGTGTCAGGATGCCCGATCATCCCATTGCCCGTGCATTAATTGAAGCAGCCAATACTCCCATTGCTGCTCCCAGCGCCAATCGCTCTGGTCGACCAAGTCCCACCACCGCTCAGCATGTTTGGGAGGATCTCCAAGGTCGTATACCCTTGATTCTCGATGGAGGAGAGACAGGCGTCGGTGTGGAATCTACCGTTCTTGATGTTACCCTCGATCCACCTGTTATTCTGCGACCAGGTGGTGTTAGCCAAGAAGAATTACAGGCGATGATCGGCGAGGTACGACTGGATCCAGGCTTGCAGGATCAAAGTCAGCCTGCTCGCGCACCAGGGATGAAGTATCGACATTATGCACCACATGCTCCTCTTTATCTCATTGAAGGTAAAGGGGATGAGGCCGTCGAGAAGATGCGAGCTGCCATTATGGAGCAGGTGAATACAGGCAAACGAGTTGGTGTATTAACCGTGGATGAAGAGAGTAGCTTATTGGCTGATCTTCCTGTAACCTGCTTAGTTCGCTGTGGTAGCCGTAATCATCTTGAGGAAGTGGCTCACCAATTATTCCACGGACTCCGCCAGTTTGACGCTGTCTCCGTCGATATTATTCTCAGTAGAACCTTCCCCCGCCAAGGCATCGGACTAGCCATTATGAATCGGCTTCATAAAGCGGCTGGTGGTCGCTATTATCAACATAAGAATCAATAATTGAACCGGAAGAGTACGGTTATCAACCCTCTTCCCCCTGCATAAAGTTAGACAAGGGGGAGGGGGTTGTTTATGTTTTCGAACCTTCAGGTAGTATGGAGCGAATGGATTAGCATTGAGCTCGTCGCTATGGCTCTAGCCTTAGATGCCTTTTCCATCGCAATTGGCATGGGAATGCGTCCCATGCGACTGCGGATGATTTTATATATCAGCCTGATAATCGGTTTTTTTCATGTGAGCATGCCATTGACAGGGATTGTGATCGGGAAGTTTCTCAGTTTACTTATGGGAGAGGTGGCCCAATGGATCGGAGGAGGGCTGCTACTCTATTTAGGGATTCAGATGATCTGGCATGCCCTTTTATCAGATGATGAGAATGCCTGGGTCTCTATCCGTGGAACAGGAATTATTCTATTCTCCTTAAGCGTAAGCATCGATGCCCTATCGGCAGGCATTTCCTTTGGCCTTTTTAGTCACCATCTTCTCTTTACCATCTTCGCATTTGGGGGAACTGCCATGGTTTTCACGGCGATAGGTCTTTGGATGGGGAGGAGGCTAGGTCATCTGATGGGTGGCTATGGTGATATTTTTGGTGGGCTCATCCTGTTTTTCTTTGGCCTCCGTGTCCTTTTCGGATGAAAAACTACTGTTGAATTACGAAAATATTGGTACAATAATAGAAATACACCAAGAAAAGTACTAGGTAATTGGAGCGTGCCAACGTCGTTTTGAGATGGATTAGGAGGCTGAATAATGTGAATGTCTTATTTATCTGTACAGGAAACACGTGCCGAAGTCCTACAGCTGAGATTCTTTTACGGGAAAAAGCTCGCCAAGCAAGCTTAAACATCCAGGTGAAGTCAGCAGGCATTGCTACGATGAATGGTTTACCTCTCTCGGTGAATTCGTCCATTATACTGGAGCGTCGTAATCTGGAGATCAATCATCAGTCACAAGTACTTACAGAAGAGTTAGTAATCTGGGCTGACCTCATTCTCACCATGACAGCCAACCATAAGATGGTCATAAGCTCCCAGTATCCTTTTGCACAACAGAAGACCTATACATTACTGGAATATGCCTTGAAGGACGAGGTGGAAATGAACGCCTTAGACATCATCGATCCCTTTGGCGGTGATCTTAATCTCTACCTTCAAGTGACACAACAGATGGAAGCATGTATCGATAAACTGGTTGCTGACTTTAAGGAGAATTTAACCAATGAGAATGGGGAGAGTAAGATAGAATGAAACGATTAGGTATAGGTAATCAATTTGAGCAGATCTGGCAGAGCTTGAAGCCCGATCTGCGAAGGAAGCAGTATAAACGCAGTATGGTAAAAAAAATAGTAGGAGGGATCATTTTTCTCTCCCTCTGTACCTACTCAGCCACAATGATTTGTCTGTATGTTATTGATGATTGGCTTCATCAGCTACTAGGCGGTGAAGTAGCCCTAATAATCTTTACAGTCACTTCTGCCCTTTTTTGGTCAGGACTATTAGGGTGGGTAGTGGCGCGGGTCATCACCAAGCCTTTATTGGACTTGGAGGAGAATACCCATACAGCAGCTCTAGGCGATCTCTCTGTTGAGGTGGTTGTTCCATCAACACAGGATGAAATGCAGGCATTGACCAGCTCGTTTCAAACCATGCTAAACAGCTTACGTACTATGGTCAAGGATATTAATGATACCTTTCAGCAAACCAATCAACAGGTGGATGAGCTAACCATTGCCACGACAGAAGCAGCCAAGGCAGCAGAGGAGATGAGTGGTAGCACAGAGCAAATTGCCCTCGGAGCTGAATCGCAAGCAGAAACACTTGCTTCCATGTCTAGTACCATTTATAACATCACTCAACAGGGTGAAGAGATGCATCAGCAGGTGAACACCTCTGTGCAATTATCAACAGAGATGGTGGAATCATTAGAGCGTAGTTCTCTGGTGATCGGGCAACTGGTTACAGGGATTCAACAGTTAGCCACCTCCAACCAAACATCCCTTGGTGTCGTCAATCAATTAGAGCAGCATGCGATTCAGATCGGTGATATCTCCATGGTGGTAGGGGATATTGCTGAGCAGACCAACCTTCTTGCGCTTAATGCTTCCATTGAAGCAGCCCGTGCTGGCGAGCATGGCCGAGGCTTCACCGTGGTGGCAGAAGAGGTTCGAAAATTGGCTGATCAGAGTGTTCAAGCAGTTGCTCAGATCAATCAGTTGATCCAAGAGATTCAACAGCAGGTGAAGAATGCAGTTACCCAAATCACGCAACAGGTAAAAGCAGCCCAGGTTGAAGCGGAACGTGGTGAGAGCACCAATCAAGCGATCCAGGAGATCTCTCACTCCATTCACCTTGTTGTAGAATCTGTCTCCGGTGTGGCAGAAATGGTGACGCAGCAGATGGTGGCTCTAAGTCATGCGAAGGAGGCTACTCACGAGGTGGCCCAGGTTGCTGAAGAGACTTCTGCGCAAACCGAAGAGATGACTGCCACCACAGAGGAGCAATCTGCATTAATTCAACAGATTGCCGCTGCTACGCAGGCGATGCAGCAACAGACAGAACGTTTACGTTCTCACATTAATAAATTTCAGATCGGATATGTAGAATAAGTATCCATCCCTATGGTCAAACCATTAGAAATGGCGTAGATTGATATGAAGAAAGGGGGATTCGCGTTGAAAATTGTCGTAGGAGCAGACCATGGAGGCTTTCAACTAAAAGAAGAGATTAAGCAGCATCTGCTGAAACAAGGCTACGAAGTGGTGGATGTGGGGACAGATGGCACGCTCTCTGTTGATTATCCTGACTATGCCCACCCAGCTGCTGAAATGGTAGCACGAGGCGAGGCGGAACGAGGGATTCTTGTTTGCGGAACTGGAATTGGCATGTCCATTACTGCCAACAAGGTGAAGGGGATCCGCTGTGCACTTGTACATGATTGCTTTACAGCAGAAGCAACACGCCAACACAATGACAGTAATATGCTTGCCATGGGTGCACGTGTTATTGGTTCAGGCTTAGCCTTAAAGATTGTGGATATTTGGCTAGGCACTGAGTTTGAAGGAGGACGCCATCAGCGTCGTCTAGATAAGATCACACAGTTGGAAACAGAGCAGGGATAGATGGAGGCGACACAGCATGGACGAGGTGTTTTTCAACCAGATAGCCACCAGTGTGAACCAAGCAGTGACGGAATTTATGCAACAGGCTCCCTTAACGAAGGGACAAGTATTTGTGGTAGGCTGCAGTACCAGTGAAGTGATGGGCAACCGGATTGGGAGCGGTTGGAGCAATGAAGTGGCCCAGGTGATTTACCAAGAGCTTCAGAAACTTCAGCAAGAGAAGGGCTTTGACCTTGCTTTTCAGTGCTGTGAGCATTTGAACCGAGCGCTGGTGGTAGAGCGTCATGTAGCAATAGAACATAATCTCGAACTGGTTTCAGCGATCCCTATTCCAGGAGCGGGCGGCTCCATGGCAGCAGCTGCATACCGTCAGATGGAGGATCCTGTACTGGTGGAGACGATTCTCGCTGATGCAGGGATGGATATTGGTGACACCTTGATCGGCATGCATTTACGAAGAGTGGCTGTGCCAGTACGAATCAATGTGAAGGAGATCGGTGCTGCACACGTAACCATGGCAAAAACAAGGCCGAAGCTAATCGGTGGCACACGAGCAGTCTATACGAGAGAAGAGGCAAACAAAAAAATAGAGGGGGACCATCATGGAACATGTCGTTAAGCAAGACCCAGAAGTTGCAGAGGCAATGAGCCTTGAACTACAAAGACAACGGAATAAACTAGAGATGATTGCATCGGAGAATTTTGTGAGCGATGCCGTTCTAGAAGCAATGGGGAGTGTATTAACCAATAAGTATGCAGAAGGTTATCCAGCACGTCGTTACTATGGTGGCTGTGAATATGTAGACATTGTAGAGAATATTGCACGGGATCGGGCCAAAGCATTATTTGGTGCAGAGCATGCGAATGTGCAGCCTCATAGTGGTGCACAAGCCAATATGGCAGTCTATCATGCTGTGCTGAAGCCTGGCGATACTGTGTTAGGAATGAATCTTAGCCATGGCGGTCACCTTACCCATGGTAGTCCTGTGAATTTCTCTGGGATGCTCTATCACTTCGTGGATTACGGTGTTGATCATGAAACAGAACGAATCGACTATGAGGACGTGCGTCAGAAGGCCTTGGAACATCATCCCAAGCTGATCGTAGCTGGGGCCAGCGCATATCCACGGATCATTGATTTCCCGAAGATGCGTGCGATTGCTGATGAGGTTGGAGCCTATTTAATGGTAGATATGGCACATATCGCTGGCTTGGTTGCAACGGGATTACATCCAAGTCCTGTTCCTTATGCCGACTTTGTTACCTCTACGACACATAAAACATTACGGGGACCTCGTGGTGGACTCATTCTTTGTAAGGCAGAATATGCGAAAGCCATCGATAAAGCCATCTTCCCAGGTATTCAAGGTGGTCCGCTCATGCACATTATCGCAGCGAAGGCCATTGCTTTTGGTGAAGCCTTACAGCCTGCCTTTAAGGAATACAGTACACAGGTTGTGAAAAACGGGAAAGCCTTGGCTGAGGCATTAGTGGCCCGTGGGTTCACGCTGGTTTCTGGTGGAACGGATAATCATCTGATCCTCATGGATTTACGTAACCACCACATTACAGGGAAAGATGCTGAGAAATTGATGGATGAGATCGGGATTACCTGCAATAAAAACACCATCCCCTTTGATCCAGAAAGTCCATTCATCACCAGCGGAATTCGGATCGGTACACCAGCACTAACCACCCGTGG
Source organism: Rubeoparvulum massiliense (assembly GCF_001049895.1). Lineage (GTDB taxonomy): Bacteria > Bacillota > Bacilli > Rubeoparvulales > Rubeoparvulaceae > Rubeoparvulum > Rubeoparvulum massiliense. Next base: position 393,133 of record NZ_CVPE01000005.1, on the reverse strand, counting down.
CTTGAAGGAAGCAGAAATGGTTGAAATTGCCGATATCATGAATAAGGTCTTGAAAAATCCGAATGATGAAGCAAAATTGCAAGCAGCATCTGAGCAGGTAGCAGCTCTCTGCGCTCGCTTCCCACTTTATCCCCATCATCAAATCGGATAACAAAGACTTGATAATAAATCTGGAAACTTTCTAGCAGGGAGAGAGACAGTTTTGCTATAATGGTCAAGATGCAGACGAATCGACAGGAGGTACATAATCATGAACAGCAATGTATATGTCTTTGACCATCCCCTTATTCAGCACAAATTGAGCTATATTCGTGATGAAAAAACAGGGACGAAGGAATTTCGAGAATTAGTCAATGAAGTAGCGATGCTGATGGCGTATGAGATTACCCGTGACCTTCCACTGGAAGAGGTAGAGATTAAGACACCGATCCGTACAGCTACTTGTAAGATGATTTCTGGAAAGAAGGTAGGATTAGTACCGATTCTCCGTGCAGGCTTAGGGATGACCGATGGAATTCTTCGCTTGATCCCAGCAGCAAAGGTAGGACATATTGGGCTCTATCGGGATCCTAAAACATTGAAGCCCGTTGAATACTATGTGAAATTACCATCGGATATTGAAGAACGCGAATTTATCGTGATCGATCCAATGCTCGCTACAGGTGGTTCCGCCATTGCGGCCATTCAAAGCTTGAAAGAGCGCGGCGCAAGTCACATTAAATTAATGTGCCTAATCGCTGCACCAGAAGGCATTGAGGCATTAAATGCGGCTCATCCCGATGTTCCTCTCTATGTAGCAGCCATTGATGAAAAGCTGAATGAGCATGGCTACATCGTTCCTGGTCTAGGAGATGCCGGTGACCGTCTTTTTGGAACGAAGTGAAGGGAGAGAACATTGTGAAAGCTCCAATTAAGGTGCTCTCCATCTTTGGTACGCGTCCGGATACCATTAAGATGGCACCGTTGATCGCCCATCTGGCTCAGTATCCAGAGGAGATCGAATCGAGAGTCTGTGTTACTGCACAGCAGCGTGAGATGCTTGACCAGATGCTTGATTCCTTTCAGATCAAACCGGACGTTGACTGTGATATCATGCAACCACGCCAAAGCTTGGCTGAAATTACTGTGAATGCTTTGAATGCGTTAGAGAAGGTGCTGATTGATGAGCAACCAGATCTGGTCTTAGTTCATGGTGATACGACCACCAGCTTCGTGGCTGCATTAGCTGCCTTCTATCATAAGGTGCCAGTGGGTCATGTGGAGGCAGGCTTACGGGCACATAATAAGTACTCCCCATTTCCTGAGGAGATGAATCGTCAGCTTACAGGAGTAATTGCGGATTTGCACTTTGCTCCTACCAAGGAAGCAGCGGCGAATCTTCTCCAAGAAGGCAAAGCACCAGCACAGATTTATGTGACGGGTAATACCGTCATCGATGCCCTGAAGACAACGGTTACCAAGGATTTTGACCATCCCATCCTGCATGAGGTAGGAAATGGTCGCTTGCTCCTATTGACGGCCCATCGCCGAGAGAACTTTGGTCAACCGATGCGCAATATCTTTGAAGCGGTTCGCCAATTGATACAACAGAACCCTGATCTTCATGTTCTCTATCCCCTCCACCTCAATCCCAATGTTCGCGAGGTGGCTCTGGAGATGTTAGCGGATGTGGAGCGGGTACATCTTGTTGAACCCATGGATGTATTAACCTTCCATAATCTGCAGGCCCGTGCCACGCTCATATTGACAGATTCCGGTGGTCTTCAGGAAGAGGCTCCATCTTTAGGTGTTCCAGTACTGGTTCTTCGCAACACCACCGAGCGTCCTGAGGGGGTAGAAGCAGGTACATTGAAGCTGATAGGAACGGAATCAGAGCGGATCGTTGCAGAGGCTGAACGCCTCCTCCATGATCCCAAGGCCTATGAAGCCATGGCGCAAGCCGCGAATCCGTATGGAGATGGGCAAGCCTCCCAACGTATTGTGGAAGCCATTCTTCATTACTTTGGCCGGCGTTCCCAACCGCCAGAGCCTTTTACTTATTAATATGAAACGCATGAAAACAAAATGGAAAGATGTCAAGGTTATCCCAACCTCGACATCTTTTTTCTTTCATCGCATCTCTATCGAAACAAATAAAGCTCCCCTACGTCTATAAAAATGAATCAATGATAGAGAGATAGGCTAGTAAGGGAGAGGAACGCAACGATGAAGCGACAAGCGCTAACCAAGGGTGCACGCTATGTGGCTATGCTACTTAGCATCAGTATGCTGATCCTGCAGAGTCCACTGATGCTTTGGGCGCAAACCAGTGCACCATCTTCATTTAAGGATTTGCAGGTAAGATGGCAAGAAACGATTGGTGAAGGAACCGTGTTAACGGCCTATGAGAAGGTTTGGCCAGCAGAGAATAACAATAAGACATTGGTTTATGTCACCACCGTTGATTTGAATAACCCCTATGTGGAAGTAAAACCGCTCTACGGAACGGATCATCAGCTAACACAGAAACAGAATGTGGTTCAGATGGCACGGGAAGAGGGAGCCATTGCTGCAGTCAATGCTGACTTTTTCCGCATGGATCAAAAGGGACTTCCCTTTGGGATGGTTGTCCGTGATAGCGAGCTTGTCAGCTCCATGGGCTTTCTAAGCGGGTGGGCTAGCTTAGGTATCACCACGGATCGTCAAGCGATCATTAGCCAATTCGGCTTTCAAGGACATGTCACAGCACAGGATGGAGCTACCTTCTCCCTCCGTGGTGTGAATAAGGAAGAGTATTATCCCACCCAAGGGACAAGCCACGTGAATCAACTCAACATGTATACACCCGATTTTGGTAAAAAAAGCTTAGGCATTACCAAAGAGTATCACAGCCAGGTAGTGGAAGTGGTGGTTGAAGATGGCTATGTGATCGATATCCGACAAAATCAAGAAGGAGCCATGATTCCATCCAATGGTTTTGTCCTATGGGGGCAAGGCGTTGCAGCACAGTTTCTTCTCACTCATGTACATATGGGAGATGAAATTCATGTAGATTATGCGGTAACTCCCTATGATTTAAGTCAGCTTCAGCAAGCAGTAGGTGGCCATGCTCAGCTCGTGAAGGATGGTCAAGTGGTGAGTAAGATCTTGCCGCGTGTGGATGGTAAGCAGCCTCGTACCGCGGTAGGAGTCAGTCAGGATGGCAAGCGCCTTCTCCTCGTTACAGTAGAGGGAAGCAAATACAGTCGAGGTCTCACCATGGAAGAGCTCGCTCAGCTCATGTTTGATCTTGGAAGCTATCAGGCAGTAAATTTTGATGGTGGAGGCTCTACCACGTTAGCAGCTCAGCGCTTAGCAGAGACCCAAGCGACCTTGATCAATAATACAAAATACGGTGGTTTACGGGCAGTACCAACGGCCCTCGGGATTTTTAATACTGCTCCTAAGGGCGCCCTCGCAGGCTTCAAAGTGATGGGTCCTGAAGCAGTCTTCATTGGGGAGCAAGCCGCCTTCCAAATCAAGGGCTATGATGAGCATTATCATCCATATACAGCCAGCAATGAAGAGATTACCTGGTCCCATTCTCAAGGTGAAGGAACGTGGGATGGCAATCGTTTCACACCGAAACAGAGTGGAACCATGACCATCTCAGCACAGATCAATGGTATCGAAGGGAAAAAACAGATTACAGTACTAGGTGGGAAGGATATTGCTCGTCTACAGATTCAACCAGATCCAATCTATGTAGTAGAACAAGGGAGTCTTCCCCTTCATGTGGAAATCGTCTTAAAGAATGGTCGGATCCTCAAGGCGACTCCCCAGCAGGTAAATTGGCGTGTAGAAGGGAATATTGGTACGGTGAAGGTGGAGGAGAACCAATCCATTTTCTATGCTGGAAGTGCTAGTGGAAAAGGCCGCTTGATCGCCTCCATCGATGGCTTCCAAGCTGCAGTTCCTGTCCATGTAGGCTCTGCAGAGCTACCATGGCTAACCATGGATAACCTACGTAGTCCTCATTTTAAAGCCTATTCCACTGGGGAAGGTTACCATGTAACAGGTGCATTTACAACAACGAAGGAGCATACTGAGCTATTCCGTACCCGTCAAGGGACTGTATTGAGCTATGATTTTACGCAAGCCAACCCAGCAGATGTAAGCATTGCCTATGGAATGCTGGGAGATAAGCCTGTTACCATGCCAGGGCAGCCGTTAGGCCTTGGTGTCTGGGTGAAGGGGGACGAGAGTCAGCTTTGGTTACGGGCCAGTGTCCGTGATGCCAGCGGCAAGGTCCATTATGTAGATCTGAGTAATTCGATAGACTGGAATGGGTGGCAGAAGGTGGTAGGCTGGTTACCTGGGGAGATTTCCTACCCCGTTGCTTTAGAGAGTCTCTATCTCGTATATGACCCGAAAATAACAGGACAAAGCCTCAAGGGCACCATCTATTTGGATGAAGTGAGTCTCTTCCACCCTTATACGCTGTTAGAGGATGTAGTTCCCATTACCCTACCTGCTGGCTGGGATGGTAAGGCAGCGCATCTCGCATTAGGGGAAGAACTAATAGCATCAGTGATCCGAGATGGTAAGCTGAATGCACCATTGACCATTACACCACAATCTGCAGCCATGACCTCAGTTCCAGGCTACGTCACAGCAGATTATGGCTTCTATGTAGATGGGAAGGAAGAGAACCTACCCCAAGCCATTACCATTCAGTTGCAGCCCAATAAATGGGTCAGTGGTAAAGGTGTAGGCTTACTGGAGCGTAAGACGGATGGTAGCTGGGCAGTGGTTGCAGGGGATTATGCAAAAGTAGCTGGCAAAGAAGGGGCTTTCCAATTTACCATTAGCAAGCCAGGACTCTATATGCCCTACTATCAGGATCATCCTGTCTACTTCACGGATCTAAAGGGTAATCCAGCGAAGAATGCAGCTTATCAGCTAGCGATTCATGGCTATATCCAAGGTGTAAGCAAGGAGCAATTTGCGCCAGACGCCTCATTGACACGTGCGCAATGGCTAACACTGCTGGGACGCCTTCTAAACTGGGAACTAAATGATCAGAACACTGGAGAGGATCCTTTGCTTCAATTCAGCGATGAGATTCCCACCTGGGCGACCCCTGCTGTGCGCTATGCCGTGCAGCATGGAATTGCCAAAGGCTATGAGACTGGTCAATTCCTCCCGAATAAGCAAGTGACCACAGAGGAGATGATTCTCTTCTTGCAACGAGCCCTGCAGCAGAAGAATCTATTACAGAACACAGACGTTGATCAGGTGAAGCTATCCTTCTCGGATCAAGGGAAGATCGCAACCTGGGCCCTACCTGCGGTGAAAGAGGTCTACCAAGGTGGATATCTTTCCCACATCAAGGAGACCTTACAGCCGAAGAAAGAGGCTACACGTGGAGAAGCAGCACGTCTGCTCTACCAAGTATTCATACGACTCAAATAGTCGAGAGCTTACGCTCTGTATCTCATTTGTAACCCCATTACGTTATCCTTCACGAGAAGCCTCTAGAACGGTGAAGGAGTGAGGAACGATGTTACGTGATGTGGTGATTGTGAGTGCGAAGCGTACACCCATTGGACGATTCGCTGGTCAACTAGCATCATTGACAGCACCTCAGTTAGGTGCCAAGGTGATCGAAGCAGTTCTCCATGACGCAAGTGTAGCTGGAGAGCACGTAGATGAAGTAATTCTAGGGCATGTATTACAAGCAGGGGTAGGGCAGGGTCCAGCGCGACAAGCTGCGCTACAGGCGGGGCTCCCTACCTCTGTTCCTTCCTATGCTGTGAATAAACTCTGTGGTTCTGGACTCAAGGCAGTTCACCTCGGTTGGCAGGCCATTGCTTGCGGCGAAGCGGAGATCGTGGTGGCCGGTGGCATGGAGAGTATGAGCAATGCCCCCTATCTTTTGCCAGGGGCACGGCATGGGTATCGTATGGGTGACCAACAGGTTCAGGATTCGATGCTTCAGGATGGACTCCATTGTGCCATTAATCAGTACCATATGGGTGTGACAGCAGAGAATATTGCGGCACGCTATGGGTTATCTCGGGAGGAACAGGACCAATTCGCCTTAGCAAGCCAACAGAAAGCGGCAACGGCTCAGAAAAATGGACGCTTTCAAGCTGAGATTCTCCCTCTCACCATTCCACAACGGAAGGGGGATCCTATCCATCTGCAAATTGATGAGTCTCCTCGTAATGACACGACCTTAGCGAAGCTAATGCAGCTACCATCGGTCTTTCAGAAGGATGGTACAGTAACTGCAGGGAATGCCTCGGGTATTAATGATGGGGCAGCAGCGCTCTTATTAATGAGCAGAGAAGAGGCAAGGAAGCGTGGTTTAACGCCGCTGGCGGTGATTCGGGGCTTTGGTCGAGCAGGGGTAGATCCAGCATTGATGGGACTTGGCCCCATTCCTGCAAGCAAGTTAGCCCTTGAACGAGCGGGAATTCAAATGGACCAAATCGATCTCGTGGAGGCGAATGAAGCCTTTGCTGCACAGGCACTGGCCGTGATCCGCGATCTCCAATTGGATCCGGAGATTGTGAATGTGAACGGTGGAGCCATTGCCCTTGGTCACCCCATTGGTGCCAGTGGAGCAAGAATTTTTGTGACACTTCTCCATGAAATGGCTCGTCGTGATTCTCGATATGGTCTAGCGACGCTCTGTATTGGTGGGGGTCAAGGTATCGCTGCTGTTGTAGAACGGGAAAGAAGCTAAGGGGACGAAGGTTCAGCTGGGGTATCAAACTCCACCTGAACCATGTCTACTTGATCGCATAAAAATCAAGGTTAAAGGAAATTATAGGATCAGTAGCCCATCGTTGGCACTACTGGTCCATTTTCATTTTAACTAGAGCAGATCGGTTGCCAATTCGTCATTGACAAAATATTTGCCCTGTTGTACGATATCGAAGGATGTGCATTTACTCGTTGAATATATGGCTTTTTTGAAATATCCTAGCCAAACAGAAGAGAAAAAAGGAGTCATCCAGATGCCTGAGCAGCGACCTGATTCACCGTTCAAAACGATGTTTCTGGTAGGGGCAATTACCTCCGATCTAGTGGGAGGAACATTGTTAGGACTTTTCGGTGGCCGCTGGCTGGACAAACAATGGGGAACCACTCCTCTTTTTTTAATTATTGGGCTCTTTCTGGGGATGGGCCTAGGGATTATGAGTGTGATGCAGTTGGTGAAGCGATATGCAAGAACAGACAAGAAATGATTTGCAGCGCCTAACAGCGCGTATTCTTCGTATTTCCCTCTTTTTTTTGATTCTTGCCTTACCTTTTTTCCTGATCGCATCATGGCGGATCTATGTGGCAGGCTTTATGCTTGGCACAATTGTAAGCACATACAATATGATCCTGACCGCTCGTAGAACCATTCAGATCACTGAGACTATACTTAGTGGCTCGAAGCGTCTCCGTACTAGTGGGATGCTGATTCGCTTCGCTACCATTGCGCTTGGTGTGATGCTGGTTGTACGTTTTCCAGAAACATTTGATTTAATTGCATTCGTCATAGGCTTATTACTAACCCATATCATCATGGTAGTGGATGGATTATTCCATTTACAATAAACTACAAACAATCTTCCATTCTTCCTTATTGGCAATCTACTTGAGGGAGGGTGTAATCTCTCTTGATCATGCCTAGCGTGGTCTGTGAAGAAAGGGGTGAGGTAGAAGCAATGGGACACGAGAATCCAACATTTGAATGGCTAGGAATGACGTTTAGCAAGTCCACCATGCTCATGGTTACCGTAACCGCTGTCATTGTTCTAATCATTGTGCTTGCTGCAACACGTAAGCTCTCTGAGGACAAACCACGCGGTCTGCAAAATGTACTAGAAGGCTTAGTGGATTTTGTCAGGGGCACCATTATTGGTTCCACCATGAGTTTGAAGAAGGGTGAGAAATATCTAACCCTGGCATTAACCTTAATGCTCTTCATCTTTGTGGCCAATATGCTAGGCTTACCATTTGCAGTGGTTACAGAGCAAGTGGTAGATGGTGAAGCGGTTCACTATCTCTGGTGGAAGTCACCGACAGCCGACCCCCATGTTACCTTGACGTTATCCTTTATGGTCATCATTCTTTCTAACATCTTTGGTATACGTGAGTTAGGTGCTGGCAAATGGATAAAGAGCTTCTTTGCACCATTTGCAATCATGTTCATCTTAAACTTTATCGAAGTGTTAGCCAATGGATTAACGTTGGGCATGCGTCTATTTGGGAACATCTTCGCTGGTGAGGTCTTGCTATCATTACTATCAGGCTTAGGAACCAGCGGCATCTTGGGCGCCATTTTTGGTATCGTCCCAACGATGGCATGGCAAGGATTTAGTATCTTCGTAGGTACCCTACAAGCCTTCGTATTCACCATGTTGACCATGGTTTATATCGCTCATCGTGTGGACACCGACCACTAGGCGCAAGCGTAGTGTAAGAGCTCCTCATGTAGAGGAAGGTTTGGTTGTTTTAAATTTTGATGTACCACGTGAAAAACGTTACAAAATTTCTTCCGATTCGGAAGGGAATCCTTATAAATCATTACAAAACAAGTGTGAAAATTTGAAGGGAGGACATATTCAATGAATATGCTTGCTGCTGCAATTGCTATTGGTTTAGCTGCTTTTGGTGCTAGTATTGCCAACGGGATGATCGTATCTCGTACTGTGGAGAGTATCGCTCGTCAACCAGAACTACGTGGTGCTTTACAAACTACGATGTTCATCGGTGTTGGTCTTGTTGAGGCACTCCCAATCATCGGTGCCGTTATCGCATTTATGATTATGTTTAGCTAATTGGCTTGAACTAAGCCGATGCTTATGGCGGGGCTCCATCTCGAGCCTTCGCCATTCCTTATGTCAACGCTCATAATATGGAAAAGTAAACCTTTTCATGTTTATTCTGTGCTGTGAAGGGAGTGAATCGTCGTGGGGATTTCGGTTCAATGGGGGACAATTCTCTATACATTAGTTGTATTTGCGCTCCTTTTATTTATCCTGCATCGCCTTGCCTATAAGCCATTGCTCGGTATGATGCAACGCCGGCAAGACCGGATTGAGAACCAATTGGCAACTGCTGAGAAGAATCGCGATGAGGCTGCCAAATATTTAGCCGAACAAAAAGAAGAATTGACACAGGCTCGTAATGATGCCAAAAAAATTCTTGATCAAGCTCGTGCAATTAGTCAAAAAGAAGCAGATGATATTCTTGCTCGTGCGAAGACTGAAGCCCAATCACTGAAGGAAGACGCAGTGAAGGAGATCCAACAAGAGAAAGTGGAAGCTATGGCTGCCCTTCGTGACCAAGTAGGAACATTGTCTGTATTACTTGCATCCAAGATTATTGAACAACAATTGGATGAAAAGGCGCAGGCAAAATTGATTGACCAATACTTGAAAGAGGTAGGGGAAGAGCGATGAGTAGCCCAGTGGCACGTCGTTATGCCAAGGCCCTCTTCGAAGTGACTATCGAGCGGAAGACGCTGGATCGTACTGAAGAAGAACTACAAACCATTCTTCAAGCGCTCCAGGATCAACCGCAACTATTCACGCTCCTATTTCATCCGAAAATTGGTCGTGATGAGAAGAAAAAGATTGTGAAGGAAGTATTCGCCTCCATTCTGTCCCAAGAGACAGAAAATTTTCTTTTTCTGTTGATCGATAGTGGGCGATTGGCAACATTAACGGATATTGTCCATGTTTATACCAAACTGGCTAACGAAGCCCGCGGTGTAGAAGAGGCTGTGGTCTATTCTACCCAAGCGTTACCAGAGGCCGAGCTGACGAAAGTGGCTGAGACTTTTAGCCAAGCCATTGGCAAAAAGCTCCGTGTTCGCAACGAAGTGAAGCCAGAGATCGTAGGCGGGCTGGTTGTCCGTGTAGGCGATCGAGTATATGATGGAAGCTTACGCCTGCAACTACAGCGTTTTCAAAATGGATTATTGGCGCAAAGCATGTAGATAGGGGTGAATAGTAGTGAGTGCGATTCGACCTGAAGAGATCAGTTCAATCATTAAGCAACAGATTGAAAACTTCAAGTCCGTAGTTGAAGTTTCCGACGTAGGAACTGTTATTCAGGTTGGGGACGGGATCGCTCGTGTTCATGGTCTCGAAGAGGTCATGGCCGGAGAACTCGTTGAATTCTCCAACGGAATAATGGGTCTTGCACAAAACCTAGATGAAGATAATGTGGGGATTATTATCTTAGGTCCCTACCAAGATATTCGTGAAGGGGACCAAGTGAAACGGACTGGCCGTATCATGGAAGTTCCTGTCGGCGAACAATTGCTAGGCCGGGTAGTCAATGCCATCGGTCAACCTATCGATGGAAAAGGACCACTCAACACTAGCAAGTATCGTCCAATTGAAAACCGTGCACCAGGTGTTATGGACCGGAAATCGGTTCACCAACCACTGCAAACTGGTTTGAAGGCTATTGATGCCCTTGTACCAATCGGCCGTGGTCAACGTGAGTTGATCATCGGTGACCGTCAAACAGGGAAAACAGCCGTTGCCATCGATACGATCATCAACCAAAAAGGTCAAGATGTAATCTGTATCTATGTTGCAATCGGTCAGAAGCAATCCACCGTTGCTGGCGTTGTTGAAACACTTCGTCAACATGGTGCCCTTGACTACAGTATCGTCGTTTCTGCTTCTGCATCTGAGCCAGCACCAATGCTTTATCTTGCACCATATGCTGGTGTTGCCATGGCAGAAGAATTTATGTATAGCGGCAAGCACGTTCTGATTATCTATGATGACCTGTCCAAGCAAGCGGCAGCTTATCGGGAACTCTCCCTCTTGCTCCGTCGTCCGCCAGGTCGTGAAGCTTATCCAGGGGACGTTTTCTATCTCCACTCTCGCTTATTGGAACGGGCTGCAAAGTTGTCTGATGAACTAGGTGGTGGCTCTATCACTGCTCTACCAATCATCGAAACTCAAGCAGGAGATATCTCTGCTTATATTCCTACCAACGTAATTTCCATTACCGATGGACAAATCTTCTTACTATCCGACCTCTTCTTCTCCGGTGTTCGCCCTGCGATCAGTGCAGGTCTTTCCGTATCCCGGGTAGGTGGGTCCGCACAAATCAAGGCGGTGAAGAAGGTAGCAGGTACCCTTCGTCTTGACTTGGCTTCTTATCGTGAGTTGGAAGCATTTGCTCAATTCGGTTCTGACCTTGATGCTGCCACAAAAGCGAAGCTAGCTCGTGGTGAACGGACCGTAGAGATCTTGAAACAAGGCTTACACCAACCATTAGCGGTTGAAAAACAAGTCTTCATCCTCTACGCCTTAACACATGGCTTCATCGACGATATTCCTGTTGATGATGTGCGTCGCTTCGAAGCAGAGCTATATAGCTACCTCGAGATGAATCATCAGGATCTCCTGGATCATATTCGGACAACAGGTAAGCTTGCAGATGAAGATCAAATGAATGGAGCTATCGAAGGCTTCAAGAAAGTCTTTGCAATCTCTTAATCGATAAATCTCCGCCAGTAAGCGCGAAAAGGTGGTGAATCAATTGGCATCCTTACGTGATATAAAAACGCGCATAACGTCGACGAAGAAGACAAAGCAGATCACCAGCGCTATGGAGCTGGTATCCGCCTCCAAATTACGTCGTGCACAGGAACGCGCTCAGCAATCCTTACCATACGCAGAGAAGATGCGTGATGTGGTACTCTCCATAGCAGGTGCATTGTCGCCTGAGGATAAGACCCATCCCATGTTAATCTCCCGTCCCGTGAAGAAAACGGCCTATCTTCTGATCACATCAGATCGTGGATTGTGCGGTGGCTACAACGCGAACCTGTTCCGTAAATTACTGGAGTCCATTCGTTCGCGCCATCAGTCCGCTGATGAATATGTGGTGTTTGCTATGGGACGTAGCGGCTATGAGTTCTGTAAGCGTCTTGGTATCCAAGTGATCGATAAGGTATTGGGTGTACCAGACCAGCCTAGCTTTGCAGGGATCGAAACCCTAGCTAAGAAGGCAGTCAGCTACTTCAGCGAAGGTGAATATGATGAGCTCTATCTCTTCTATAATCACTTCGTAAATCCCATCACACAACAGCCAACAGAAAAACGCTTGCTTCCATTGGAGAATCTTGAAGAAGGCGAGCAAAAAACAGCTCAAACAACCTATATCTTCGAACCATCCAATGCTGAAGTTTTGAATGTACTGTTACCAAAGTATGCAGAAACGTTGATTTATAGTGCGCTGTTAGATGCCAAAGCAGCAGAACATGCCGCACGGATGAGTGCAATGACCAATGCGACCGATAATGCTGAAGAAGTGATTAAGTCGTATACGCTTCAATTTAACAAAGCGCGTCAAGCATCCATCACACAAGAGATTACGGAAATTGTGGCAGGTGCTTCTGCCCTTGAATAAGGAATCACAGAGTGAGGAGGGAAATGGATGAACAAGGGACGTGTTCTTCAGGTAATGGGCCCTGTTGTTGACGTACAGTTTGAACAAGGCCAACTACCTGACTTATACAATGCATTACGTATCGATCACGAAGCAAAAAACAAAGGCGAAGTAAGTATTCACCTTACCCTTGAAGTTGCACTCCATCTTGGAGATAACGTCGTTCGTACCGTAGCCATGTCCTCCACCGACGGATTGGTTCGGGGGATCGAGGTGCTCGATACAGGGAAGCCAATCAGTGTGCCAGTAGGTGAAGGTACACTAGGCCGTGTATTTAACGTATTAGGTGAAAGCATCGATATGCAAGGGGATGTGAAGGCAGCACAACACTATCCTATCCATCGCCCTGCACCAGCATATGATGATCTTTCTACGAAAACTGAGATTCTCGAAACAGGGATCAAGGTTATCGACCTACTTGCCCCTTATGTAAAGGGTGGTAAGATCGGGCTATTCGGTGGTGCCGGTGTAGGTAAGACCGTATTGATTCAAGAACTGATTCATAATATCGCTCAAGAACATGGTGGTATTTCTGTATTTGCTGGGGTAGGGGAGCGTACCCGTGAAGGGAATGACCTCTACTTCGAAATGAAAGACTCTGGAGTTATTAAGAAGACAGCGATGGTCTTCGGTCAGATGAACGAACCACCTGGCGCTCGGATGCGCGTGGCGCTTACTGGTCTAACCATGGCTGAATACTTCCGTGATGAACTAGGGCAAGACGTATTGCTCTTTATCGATAATATCTTCCGTTTTACCCAAGCAGGTTCCGAGGTATCTGCGTTGCTAGGCCGTATGCCTTCAGCTGTAGGTTACCAACCAACCCTTGCTACAGAAATGGGTGCCTTACAAGAGCGGATCACTTCTACTAAGAAGGGGTCAATCACTTCCATCCAGGCTATTTATGTACCTGCCGATGACTATACTGACCCTGCTCCTGCAACAACATTCGCTCACTTGGATGCCACAACCAACTTGGAGCGTCGTCTTTCTGAGATGGGGATCTATCCAGCGGTGGACCCACTAGCCTCCACATCTCGTGCACTTGCACCAGAGATCGTTGGGGAAGAGCACTATGCTATTGCTCGTAAGGTACAAGAAGTATTACAACGCTATAAAGAGCTTCAAGATATCATCGCCATTCTCGGGATGGATGAGCTCTCTGAAGATGATAAGCTAACTGTACATCGTGCACGTCGCGTTCAATTCTTCCTTTCACAAAACTTCCACGTGGCTGAACAGTTTACTGGACAACCTGGAAGCTATGTGCCAGTCAATGAGACTGTACAAGGCTTTAAAGAGATCCTCGAAGGAAAATACGATGATCTTCCTGAAGATGCCTTCCGTCTTGTAGGCCGGATCGAAGACGTAGTAGAAAAAGCAAAATCCATGCAAGTGTAACCCACCGTAGAAAAGGGGGGCAAAGCCAATGAGCAAGATGCAAGTTGAGGTGGTCACACCGGAACGGCGCGTCTACCGAGAAGAGGATGCCAATATGGTGGTGGTGAAAAGCACCAATGGAGAATTAGGGATCTTACCTAAGCATATTCCTTTGGTCACACCTCTGGAAATCTCCCACGTGAGGGTTAAACACCATGAAACAGAGGACCTAATCGTCATCAGTGGTGGTTTCATGGAAGTGCATGACTCTATCGTGACCATTCTGGCCAATTCGGCAGAGTTGCCAGATGAGATCGATTTAGATCGGGCCATGGCTGCGAAAGAGCGGGCTGAACGTCGCCTTGCTCAAACCGGTGTTGAAGAGATCGATTTCAAGCGGGCACAAATCGCATTACAGCGTGCTGTTAATCGGATTAAAGCCGTTCAAAAGTAAAGCGGAAATGCTGCACTTTAGAGACGCATGTTGATGCAATCTACAAGTTTAAAAGTGAGAAGAAAAAGCGAAGGAATCCACTCCTTCGCTTTTTCTTTTTTTTTGATCAGAAAAGCAGTTCAAGTGCTTCTCATGTTAGACACACTTGAGCAGTTTTGTTATAATGACATTGGGTTAAAATTTGAACAAACTATGAAGTAAAAATGTGGGACAACATGGAGTTAGGAGGGAAGCAGGATGGAAGAGATTCTGTATACCAATAGCTACATTATCTTAGCGACGTTCCTCATCATCGGTATTGGCTTGCCTATCGTGGCAGTAGGTATCGGGAACTTATTACGTCCTCACCAGCCTACGCGAGAAAAGGGGTTAACCTACGAGAGTGGGATCGATCCCTATGGCCAAAGCTGGGTACGGTTTAGTGTTCGGTATTATATTTTCGCATTACTCTTTGTCATTTTTGACGTCGAAGCTGTCTTTCTCTATCCATGGGCGGTGGCTTTCCGAGAATTAGGAGCCTTTGCCATGATTGAGATGGGCATTTTTATTGTGACCTTATTAATCGGCTTGCTTTATGCATGGAAAAAGAAGGTGTTAGAATGGATTTAAAAGCGTGGAATCTCGAGGATGTAACACCTGACGTGGCAGAACAGATTCAACGGAATGTCTTAATGACCAGCTTTGAACAGATTAAGGGCTGGGCACGGAGCAATTCCATCTGGCCATTAGGCTTCGGCTTAGCGTGCTGTGCCATTGAGATGATGGCAACCAGTGGTGCTCATTATGATGCTGACCGCTTTGGCGTAATCTTCCGTGCGACCCCACGCCAAGCTGATCTCATGATCGTAGCAGGTACGGTAACGAAGAAGATGGCACCAGTACTACGTCGGCTCTATGACCAGATGCCCGAGCCGAAATGGGTTATCGCCATGGGCTCATGCGCAACAGCAGGGGGACCCTATGTCCGCTCCTACTCGGTAGTTAAGGGTGTGGACCAGATCGTTCCAGTGGATGTCTATATTCCAGGCTGTCCACCCAGTCCAGTGGCGCTCATTTACGGACTGAATAAATTGCAGGAGAAGATTCGTCGTGAAGCGCGGGATGGAAAGCGGGTGATTGCAGAATGAGCGAGGAGAAATTAGATAAAACAGAGGCTGAGAAGGCAACAGTAGAAAAAGCACCAGTAGAGAAAGCAGAAGAAAAGAAAATTCTAGTGGAAAAAGAGAAAGCGCTTGCAGACGCAGGGAAAGAGGCAGAAGCAAGTGAAATAGCGGCTCCATCCCCTCATCAGCCTTGGTTGGACGAGTATGTGACAATTATCACTTCCTTGCTCGACGAAGAAGTGATTGAGGAGAGTTACATCAATGAACGATCCAAGGATATCCCTACACTGGTGGTGAAACGGGATGCTTGGCATGAGGTGGCTGAAATTTTACATCAGCATCCAGACCTTTCTTTTGAATACTTTTCAGAGCTGCATAGTATCGATTTACAGATGGAGATGGAAGTCTATTGTACACTCTACTCCTTCGCGAAGAAGCGAGGCATCGCAATTAAGACTCGCCTCGATCGGGAAGCGCCAGTAGTCGCCTCACTTACAGACATCTGGAAGGGCGCTAACTGGTACGAACGAGAAGTGTATGACTTAATGGGGATTGAGTTCACCAATCACCCCAACCTGGAACGCATCATGCTACCACCAGATTGGGTCGGCCATCCACTCCGTAAAGATTATGTTCAGTATGATGAGGAGGTGTGAGGGATGAGTTTTAGTACAGGACTTCGAACTGAGGAGATGCTCATCAATGTAGGACCTCAACATCCCAGTACACACGGGGTTTTACGGGTGGTTCTCAAGATTGATGGTGAATCCATTATCGATTCAAAGCCAGTGATTGGCTACCTCCATCGTGGTACCGAGAAGCTGGCAGAGGATCTTACCTATACACAGATTATTCCTTATACAGACCGGATGGATTATCTCTCTGCCATGACCAATAACTATGTGCTGGTTCATGCTGTGGAGACCATGATGGGTATTGAGATCCCCGAACGGGCGGAATACCTTCGGGTGATCGCCATGGAGTTGAATCGGGTTGCATCCCACTTAGTCTGGTGGGGCACCTTCCTGCTAGACTTGGGGGCTACCGGTCCATTCCTTTATGCCTTCCGTTCACGGGAAGAGATTCTCGTATTATTCAATGAGCTAACAGGTGCACGAATGACCTATAATTATATGCGTGTTGGTGGTGTAAAGTGGGATGCACCAGAAGGCTGGCTACAGAAGGTGGCTGATTTTGTCCCCTTTATGCGGAAAGAGCTGAAGGGCTTCCATCAGCTCGTTACGGGCAACGAGATTGTGATGAATCGCACAAAGGGCATCGGGAAGTATGATCAAGCCCTGGCCATGCAGTATGGACTTAGTGGTCCGATGCTGCGCTGCACAGGCATCCCATTTGATCTACGGAAGGATGAGCCTTATTCCATCTATGATCGCTTTGATTTTGATGTTCCTACAGAGACAACGGGGGATGCATGGGCGCGCTATCTGGTTCGTCTTGCCGAGATCGAAGAATCGCTCAAGATCATTGAGCAGGCTGTGGAGCAGATTCCTGCAGAAGGTCCTGTCATGGCGAAGGTACCGAAGATTATCAAGCCACCTAAAGGTGAGACCTATGTCCGGATCGAATCGCCAAAAGGGGAGATTGGTTGCTACATCAAGAGTGAGGGTAAAACCACGCCCTATCGGCTTAAATTCCGGCGACCTTCCTTTGCGAACCTACAGATTCTACCAGAACTATTAAAAGGGAGCCATATGGGTGACTTAGTGGCAACCCTTGGCTCCATCGATATTGTCCTTGGGGAGGTGGATGGTTAATGCTCGATTGGCTTTACAATCCCCTGAGCTGGAGTACTTGGTTTTTCATGTTCTTATCGGCGGTGGCACTCTTAATGATTATCCTGGGGTATGTTACCTATGCCATCTACTTCGAACGGAAGGTCATCGGCTGGATGCAATTACGGACGGGTCCTAATCGTGTAGGACCCCTCGGTTTATTCCAGACTATAGCCGACGTTTTGAAACTCTTAATTAAAGAGGATGTGCGGCCTACCTATGCAGACCGTGGCCTTTATCTACTAGCGCCAGTCCTCGCCTTTATGCCATCCTTCGCTGTTCTTGTCATTATTCCATTCAGTGAGAACATTCAGTTCGCCTACCTGAACATCGGGGTCGTTTACTATATTGCCCTTTCGAGTATCTCCATTATTGGGGCGATGGCAGGAGGCTGGGCTTCCAATAATAAATACTCACTCATGGGAGGTCTCCGCGCAGCAGGTCAGATGATCAGTTATGAGATTCCCCTGGCTCTCTCCATTGTAGGGGTTGTAATGGTAACGGGGAGTCTTAATCTCGTGGAGATCGTCAATAAGCAAGCGGAGATGGGTGTTTGGTTTGTGATTCCCCAGTTCCTCGGCTTCGTCATCTTCTTGATTGCAGCTCTCGCTGAATTAAGTAGAACGCCTTTTGACTTACCCGAGGCGGAGTCCGAGTTGGTTGCAGGCTTTCATACAGAGTATTCAGGCTTCCGTTTTGCCATGTTCATGTTAGGAGAGTATGTGTATACTTTCTCCATGGGCGCGTTATTGACCACCCTCTTCTTTGGAGGCTGGCTCCCGCTCTTTGGTTTAGATTTTATCCCAGGCTGGCTCTGGTTCGTATTAAAGATGCTATTCTTCGTCTTCTTCCTGTTCTGGCTTCGTGCCACCTTCCCTCGTGTGCGGGTGAATGAATTGATGCCCTTTGCTTGGAAGGTGCTCATGCCCCTATCGCTGCTCAATATCTTTTTAACCGCAGCTTGGATTACTTGGATGTAAGGCGAATATCAATAAAAAGAAAGGGGTGTCCTCGATGTTAGGCTTACCAAAAGGGTTAGCATACACCCTAAAGTCCATGGGGAAAAAGAAAGTAACCCATTTCTACCCCGATGAAGAGTATGTCATGCCTGATCGGTTTCGTGGCATTCAGCATTTCTACCCTGAGAAGTGTATTGTCTGCAATCAGTGTGCCAATGTATGTCCCACCAATTGTATTCAGCTAACAGGGAAGAAGAATCCTGATGGAAAAGGAAAAATCATCGATACCTATGATATCAACTTTGAAATATGCATTCTCTGCGATCTTTGCACAGAAGTTTGCCCCACAGAAGCCATCGTGATGACCAATAATTTTGAATTGGCCACCTACAGTCGCGATGAGCTTTTCAAAGACCGTACATGGTTGCATGAGAATGATCAGAATATACGGGAGGGCAATAAACCATGAGCATCAGTGGAGAATTCATCGCCTTTATTATCCTAGCATTGATGGCGATTACAGGTGCCACCCTCATGGTCACCTTTACCAAGGTGGTACACATGGTAATTGCCATGACCTTCACGTTTTTAAGCATTGCCGGTCTTTATTTTGTCTTAGAAGCAGAATTTATCGGAGTGGTGCAAATCCTCCTCTACACAGGAGCCATCACCATCGTCATGCTCTTCGGCATCATGCTAACGAAGCATGATGCCGAGGATGCGCAGCAATCGCATCGAGGCTGGAAGTTCTTCATTTTTCTACTGGTTGTAGCATTCGGTGCATTGATGTTATCTGCCATCTTCCAAGTGGATTGGCCTAATGCTCCAGTACATTATTCAGGAGAAGATAATACCAAGGCCATCGGGAAACAGCTCTTTACCAATTATGTCATTCCCTTTGAGCTACTCTCTGTTCTCCTGCTGGTGGCTATGGTGGGTGCCATCATCCTATCAAAACGGGAAAAGGAGGATGAGAAGTAATGAGTCTTTCGGCATCTTCATACTTAATCATTGCTCTATTTCTCTTTTGTCTCGGGTTATATGGAGCGCTGACGAAGCGGAATGCAGTCATCGTCTTACTCTCCATCGAGTTGATGCTAAATGCGACCAATATTAATCTCGTCGCTTTTGCCAAGTATGGTCTCTTTGCCAATCTTTCAGGACAGATCTTCTCCTTATTCACAATTTCCGTTGCAGCAGCAGAGGCTGCCGTAGGTTTAGCCATTTTGATTGCCCTCTATCGGAATAAGGCGACGGTGGATGTGGATCAATACAACTTGCTTAAACACTAGGGAGTAAAGAGAAAAGGAATGGTGATCATATGATTGAGAATTCATGGCTGATCCCGCTCATCCCCTTCATCGCCTTCATCATCTTAGTCGCCTTTGGCAGACAGCTGAAAGAGTTTGCCGCATATATCGGCATCCTGGCGACGATGGCAGCTTTGACCATTTCCCTCTTTGTCTTTTGGGAACATTTTTCGGGAGGAGCAGGGAATTACCAATATACAGTGGAATGGTTGGCCATTGGGAGTACCACCATTACCATGGGTTTTGAAGTAACAGCACTCAACAGTTTAATGGCCCTTGTGGTCTCCTTGGTTAGTTTTTTGGTACATATCTACTCCAAGGGATATATGCAAGGAGATGAACGGTTTTCCGTTTTCTATTCGTATCTCGCCCTCTTTACCTTTGCCATGCTAGGACTTGTACTATCTCCCAATCTATTGCAGCTCTATATTTTCTGGGAGCTAGTAGGGGTAGGCTCCTTCCTGCTCATTGGCTTCTATTTCTATAAGCCTGAGGCGAAGGCAGCGGCGAAGAAAGCCTTTATCGTAACAAGGATCGGGGATATGGGACTCTTTATCGCCCTCGGTCTCATCTTCTGGTGGACGGGCAGCTTCGATTTTGAACAGATTACCAATGCAGCCCGTGGTGTAATTGCAGAACATCCCATGGAATCATGGCAGATTAGTTTGATTGCTATCTTGATCTTTATCGCAGCCATGGGAAAATCGGGACAATTCCCCCTTCATACCTGGTTGCCAGATGCCATGGAAGGTCCTACACCAGTTTCTGCGCTGATTCACGCGGCGACCATGGTGGCTGCAGGTGTTTATCTGGTAGCCCGTACCTTTGATCTCTTCTTACTTTCACCGTTGGCACTGGATGTGGTGGCCTATGTAGGTGGATTTACCGCCATCTTCGCAGCAACCATCGCGCTTGTACAGCGGGATATTAAACGGATTCTTGCCTACTCTACCATCAGTCAGCTCGGCTATATGATGCTAGCATTAGGAGCCATGGGGTATGTAGCAAGTGTCTTCCACTTATTTACCCATGCGTTCTTCAAGGCATTGCTCTTCCTCGCTGCAGGAAGTGTGATTCATGGTTTACAAACCCAGGATATTTTCCGAATGGGTGGCATCTGGAAGCGGATGAAGGTGACGAGCTGGGCTTTCCTTATCGGCGCCTTAGCCCTCGCTGGGATCGTACCCTTTGCTGGTTTTTGGTCGAAAGATGAGATTCTCATGGCACTCTATGCTGATGGACGTACCGTCCTACTCTGGGTAGCGATGATTACGGCATTCTTAACAGCCTTTTATATGTTCCGTCTCTTTTTCGTTGCTTTTACTGGGGAAAATCGCTCCGGCTTAGCAGCAGAGGAGTCACCGGGTTCCATGACCTTCCCCATGATCGTCTTAGCGGCACTCAGTTTGGTAGCAGGGTTCTTCAATGCCCAACCGTTCACGAGCTACCTCGGTGATTGGCTCACTGCCAATGGGACGTTATATCCTGCCCATATTAGTGGTCCCATCTGGATTCAAGTGGTAGCCGTGGTCATCTCGTTGGCTGGGATTGGCTTGGCCTGGTTCTTCTATGGCCGTCATCACCAGCGAGTGGGGGTTGCAGAAGGGCTTCGACCGCTCCATCAGCTCCTATTCAATAAGTACTATGTGGATGAGTTCTACACAGCAACGGTGATTCGTCCGGTGCGAGGCATCGGTTATCTGCTGCAATGGTTGGATCGCTATGTTGTGGAGAGTCTCGTTAATCTAGTAGCCTACCTAACTCAGCTCGTCGCACGTCTTGGCGTACGAGTGCAAAACGGTCAGGTCCAAGTATCTGGTGCGGTGGTCATTCTTGGCCTCGTGCTCTTGCTCCTTGGCTTGACAGTAGCAGGGGGGTACTTCATATGGTAGATCATCTATTAACACTCATCATCGTCTCTCCCATGATCGGAGTCTTAATTCTCGCTTTCTTACCGAAGCAGAAAGCGGGTCTGATTCAATGGGTGGGTGTCCTTGCCACACTGTTACCCTTGATTTTCACGTTCTTTCTCTTTAGTCAATTTAACTTTGATACCACGGAGCTTCAGTTTGTAGAGAATGATCAGTGGATCTCTATTCCTTTACAGACGGAAGGGGCTTCGCTAGATATTGGTTACCAGCTAGGGGTAGATGGCCTCTCCATGGTAATGCTACTGCTCACTACCATTGTGGCCACCATGGCTGCCTTTGCTTCCATGCAGATCAAGAAGCGTTGGAAGGAGTATTTCATTCTCTTTCTCTTGCTAGAAGTAGGGATGCTTGGTGTTTTTGCAGCGCAGAATCTCTTACTCTTTTTTATCTTCTTTGAGGTAACCCTTGTCACCACCTTCCTACTCATTGGGATCTGGGGTTACTTTGAGAAGGAGAAGGCAGCGATTCAATTCCTCCTCTATAACGGGATTGGTTCTGCTATCATGCTTATCGCCTTTATCATGCTCTTTTCACAGACAGGCTTCATCAGCTATCCGGAGCTGGCTGCCTTTATCGAGATGCTACCGGAGAATCCAGATAATGCAGCTTGGATGAAGGGGATTTTCTTGGCCTTACTCGTTGCCTTTGGAATCAAGCTGCCCATCTTCCCATTCCATAGTTGGATGCTGAAGGTGCACGTACAGGCACCACCAGCCGTGGTGATGATTCACTCTGGTATTCTTCTGAAGATGGGCGCTTACGGAATTCTACGTTTTAACGTGGGGCTCTTTCCTGAGGTTGCGAAGGAGCTGGCAGGTTTCATCGCCATCCTAGGCTTAATCAATATTCTCTACGGCGCCTTCCTTGCCGTGATTCAGACGGACTTAAAGCGAGTGATGGCGTTTGCCAGTATCTCACATATGGGGATCGTCCTCTTTGGTATCGCTGCCCTCAATGAAGCAGGGATTGAAGGAGCCATCTTCCAGGCAGTCTCCCATGGCTTGATCTCCGCTTTGCTCTTCCTGATGATCGGCGTGATCTACGAGCGGACAGGGACTACAGATATTACGAAACTGGGTGGACTGGCGAAGACAGCTCCCTTTATCTCTGGAGTCTTCTTAGCAGCGGCCATGGCATCATTAGGTTTACCAGGAATGAGTGGTTTTATTAGTGAATTCCTTGCTTTCCTAGGTCTCTTCCAGACCATGCCCATCATCGCTGCCATGGGGACATTGGGAATTATCCTTGCAGCAGTCTATCTCCTTCGTGCTGTACTTCGTACCACGTTTGGACCATTGCCGGAGACCTTGGCAGGTACCATCGATGCTCGTCCATTAGAAGTGGTGCCCATGATTATTCTGTTGGCCTTCATCCTCTTGATTGGGATCTACCCTGCTGTCTTAAGTGAGCCATTGCAAGTTACCATACAATTTATCGTTTCAGGGATAGGAGGGTGAGCCAATGTTAACAGATCAGTTATTTCAATATGAATGGAGTATCATGGCACCCGAACTAACCATTGTGATTGCAGCATTTTTAATCACTTTGATTGACCTTTTTCTCCGTACCAATCGTAGCAGGCGTTTCTTAGGCTGGCTTGCCTTGGCTGCGGTGGTGATGGCAGGTTACTTCCTCTATCAGGATCTTGGCACAGCGCCGAAGGAGCTCTTCAATGAGATGTACCGGTTAGACTCCTTTGCCATCGCCTTTAAGTTTCTCTTCCTGATCGGTACAGCCATCATGTTCATCTTATCCTTACAAGCCATCGAACGACGGGAGATTGTTTATCAGGGAGAATATTACACCCTCGTACTCACAGGCCTTTTGGGAGCCATGATGATGGCCTCATCTGCGGATATCATCACCCTCTTCATTGCCATGGAGCTACTCAGTATCTCCTCCTACATTCTGGTGGGGATTCGGAAGAAGAACCAGCTCTCCAATGAAGCGGCCTTTAAGTACTTTGTAAATGGGGGAATCGCCAGTGCCATCATGCTCTTTGGCTTCTCCTATCTCTATGGCTTAACGGGCACCACCAATCTCTATGGGATGTGGGAGCATTTGAATATCGCCTTTGATCAAGGCTATGATCTCTTGGTTTATCTCAGCTTTATTCTGATTCTCGTAGGGCTCTCCTTCAAGATTTCGGTGGTTCCCTTCCAGATGTGGGCACCAGATGTTTACCAAGGAGCCTTTACACCAGTAACTGCATTCTTATCAGTGGTTTCGAAGGCAGCAGGCTTTGCCATGATTCTCCGGATCTTCCTCGTGGGTTATCTCGACTTTACTTTTACCGAGCAAGGTCAGATGCGGAGTGTGCTCTATGTAGATCTCACCCTCCTCGTGGGAATGATTGCAGCCATCACCATGATCGTAGGGAATACCATGGCGATCCGCCAGGTGAATGTGAAGCGGATGATGGCATATTCCAGTATTGCGCAAGCAGGCTATCTTCTCGTACCCTTTGTGGCATTTAGTCAGCTTTTCTTTGATCAGCTATTCTTTTACTTCATTGCGTACTTGTTTGCCAACTTAGGGGTCTTCACCATGATCACCTTGCTGACCAAGGAGCAGGGGACTGAGGATTTAAAGGCATTTGCCGGTCTCTATCATCGGTCACCGATGTTGGCGGTTGCCATGACCATCTTCCTTATGTCCTTAGCGAGCATACCCATTACCGCAGGCTTCTTTGGGAAGTTCTATCTCTTAATGGCAGCCTTAGGTCATGAGCTCTATTGGTTGGTGGCCATCATGCTTGCCACAACGGTGGTCTCTTACTTTTACTACTTCTCCATCGTGCGGCAGATGTATATGCGGCCTGGTGAGACAGAAGAACGGGTGATCACACCTATTCCCATCGCCTTCGTATTATTGGTTACCTTTATTGTGACCATTGGGCTCGGTTTAATGCCGAACTTTGCCATCGATTTTATCCATGAGAATTTCAACGTATTCAATGATCTCTTTAGCATTCCATAATCGAGAATGTGCCTTGTTCATGACGGTAATTCGGGCGGATTCGTAGGGTAACTCCCTCCCATCCGCCCGTTTTTTATCCCCTTCAATAAGGGGGTACACAAATATTTCTAATCTTTACAGAAAAAATGCTGTCAACTATAGGTAAAGATCAGTATAATAGATCAGTGTATATCGAGGTGATACAGGTGGATGTAGCAAATCATCTAACAGGCATAGGGATTCAAGGGTTATTCAGCATCTTGCTTACACTTTTTTTTATTGCTATCAGCTGGTGGCTTTTGCAGGGCTTTCGCGTAGATCTTTTTTTAGCAGAGCCCTCCAGTAAAAAAAGCAAATTGCTAATCCTCTTTTTGGCCATTATCATTGGTCATGGAGTGGGTAGGTTTTTTATTGACTATTATATCTGGACAAGTCAATTACGTTTTTTCTTTAGTTAAGGGGTAGAAATCGTTCTTCAACTGCATTTTGAAAGTATATCTCTCCTTCCATCCGTCAAGACTATAGGTAATCAATCAAGACAAGAGCGTATCGCGAGATAGATGGAAAAAAGGGAGAGGTTACAAATGAAACATGGTTGGAACGGGGGAGATCAGAAGCATGTTCTCCTCTGTATGGCTGGACTTAGCGTGGGCCTTTTTATACTCTTGATTAGCTGGCTTTTCATTCCGGTGGATGCTGGGCGAGACGAAGCTTCAACGCAGCAGTCGCTCGCACTTCAACAGCGCATGGATGATTGGCAAGTGATGGCTCACTATTTCTCCACCCTGCAATTACCCCTTCAGCAAACCATTTTACTGCATCGATCCACGGTGCAATCACTTGAAGAACCCCTTCAACAGAAGCAAATTTCTACCCACCTGCAAAATCATTTTCCACACCTCCATTGGCAGTCTGAAGCAGACCAATACCAGATGGTATGGCAAGGCTTTCATCAAGAAAGCTCAGAGCTTGGCGTTAACCGGAGCTATGAAGTGAAGTTACAGTTGATTCAACAGGAGAATTCAGAGCGTGTCACTGTATTATTCAAGCTTCAATTTTTCCCAGGTGACCAAGCTTATATTCATCAGGTGGCAACAGAATGGAACGGGGTCCTAGGCGATATACATATTGATCCCTATTACTTTGTTGAATTGCGTGGAACGGAAAATGACTGGCGCACCAATGAGGAGATGGCCCAACAACGGCAAGAATTTCAAGCACTTGTAGAAGCGCTTGAGCTGAGTGCCTATGAGGATGATAATTCTTGGGTAACAGCCTATGAGGATGCCCAAATTCAGCATCGATTGCCTAATCACAACACCAGGATCAATCTACAATGGATGAGTCATCGCAATGAAGAAACAAGTCAAATTGACCATAAGATGGGAACGCCTATCTTATTTGCTGAATAAGATAGGATGGAACCAGGAATTCGCAGCAAAATAGTACAGTACGCGGAGGGAACGCAATTGGATAAAATCATCGTCCGCGGGGGACATAAACTACATGGAACCGTTCGCGCTCATGGAGCAAAAAATGCCGTATTACCCATCTTAGCTGCCACGATTCTCTGCAAGCGTGGGGAGAATGTGTTGTACGAGATCCCACCATTACAGGATGTAAGTACCATCATCCGAGTTCTTGAGACATTAGGGATCACCACAGAGCGGGTAGGGGACGCTTTACACATTGATGCGAGGCATTTAACAATGACGGAAGCACCTTATGAATACGTTCGAAAAATGCGTGCATCATTTCTTGTCATGGGTCCACTATTGGCACGTGTAGGGAAGGCACGTATTCCATTGCCTGGAGGTTGTGCCATCGGAAGTCGCCCCATCGATCTTCATCTAAAAGGCTTCCAAGCCATGGGAGCCACCATCGACATGGAGAATGGTTGTATTGAAGCAAGGATCAATGGCCGGCTACAAGGTGCAAAGATCTATCTGGATATTGCTAGTGTAGGTGCCACCGAGAATATTATGATGGCGGCCACATTAGCGGAGGGTACCACCATCATTGAGAATGCAGCACAGGAGCCGGAGATTGTGGACTTGGCTAACTTCTTAAACAGCATGGGCGCAAGTATCGTAGGAGCTGGTACTTCGGAGATCCGCATTGAAGGGGTTGCTGAACTTCAGGCAACACGACACTATGTCATCTCTGATCGGATCGAAGTGGGCACCTTTATGGTGGCAGCAGCTATCACCAGAGGGGATGTGACCATCCTCAATGCCATCCCCGATCATTTACGCTCCATCACAGCCAAGCTCCGTGAGATGGGAGTTGGCGTGGAGCAAGGGGAGGATAGCATCCGTGTCTATGCCAAGGATCCGCTGAAGCCTGTGGATGTGAAGACCATGCCCTATCCAGGTTTTCCTACCGACATGCAAGCCCAGATGATGGCCCTACTCTTAACAGTAAACGGTAGCTCGGTGATCAGTGAAACGGTCTTTGAAAACAGGTTTATGCACTGCGAAGAGTTCAAACGGATGAATGCAAAAATAAAGATTGATGGACGCACCGCTTTGGTCGAAGGAGGAGATCATCTTTCTGGAGCTAAGGTGTGCGCCACCGACTTACGCGCAGCTGCAGCCCTGGTCCTCTTGGGGCTGGCCGCAGATGGGGAAACGGAAGTAACGGGCTTGGAGCATCTTGACCGTGGATACGTCCATTTCGTGGAGAAGCTTCAACAACTTGGTGCGGACATCTGTCGCATTCAAGAACGAGAAGTTATTCAGGAGGAAGAAGATGAGCTGCTTTATGCTGCAGCTGCTGGAATCCCTCCCCTCATCCGGCTAGTA
The DNA here is from genome assembly GCF_001049895.1 of Rubeoparvulum massiliense. Taxonomy (GTDB): domain Bacteria; phylum Bacillota; class Bacilli; order Rubeoparvulales; family Rubeoparvulaceae; genus Rubeoparvulum; species Rubeoparvulum massiliense. The sequence continues at coordinate 365,997 of NZ_CVPE01000005.1, read as the reverse complement.
CATGAATAAATGGTATTATTCTTTCCGTCAAACATGGTTCTTTCTCGATTTGCGACGATCTCGCGAATGAAGAGTAGAATCATGGGTTGACGGATTTTTTTTTGTAGGAGAGAATAGGGTAAAAAGTGGAAGTAGGGGATATTTTGTGAGAATAACCAGTGTGGAAGTGAAACGTCAGCTTCATCAGCTGAAGGTGCCTTTTCGGACAGCGCTACGTACCGTCACTGCAACAGAGGCTGTAACAGTACGTCTGGATACCGATGAAGGAATCATAGGCTGGGGTGAAGCAGTGCCCACCTTGGAGATTACAGGTGAGAGTACAGACAGTATTGAGTGGGCTATTAAAGCGGTCTTAGCACCTGCTATCATTGGGCTAGATCTCCTGGATTATGAGCAGGTTTTTCACCGCATCCATCAGGTGATGGTGGGGAATACCAGCGCCAAGGCGGCGGTGGATATGGCCTGCTATGATTGTTTGAGCCAGTTTGCTGGACTTCCTCTCTATCGGTACTTAGGTGGTGTTCGTACACAGCTGGAGACTGACTATACTGTAGGGATCGCCACCCTTGAGGAGATGGCAGCACAGGCAGCCCAACTGGCGAACCGAGAGTTCAGAATTTTAAAAATTAAGGCGGGCAAAGGAGAGATCAACGACGATTTAACCAAGATTAAAGCGGTTCATCAAGCGGCTGGGGCAGGGGTTCTTCTGCGCATTGATGCCAATCAAGGCTGGAATGTGAAGGAAGCCATCCGGGCCATTCATATGCTAGAGGACTGGGGTATTCCCATTGAGTTTGTGGAACAGCCGGTGAAGGCCCATGATCTAGAAGGGTTGAAGGCGATTACTGATGCAGTCTCCACACCCATTATGGCCGATGAAAGCCTTTTCTCCCCTCAGGATGCCTTACAGCTCTTGAAGCTTCGTGCCGTGGATCTCTTCAATATCAAGCTGATGAAGAGCGGAGGGATTAGGCATGCCCTGCAGATCTACGAGCTGGCAGCAAGTGCAGGGGTGGAGTGTATGGTAGGGAGTATGATCGAATCACGGCTCAGTGTAACAGCCGCTGCTCATTTTGCAGCGAGCAAGCCGGGGATTACTCGTGTCGATTTTGATGCGCCACTAATGCTGAGCAACGATCCTACAGTAGGGGGGATTTGCTACGAGGGTAGGATGATCCAGCTTCCTACGAAGCCAGGCCTAGGTGCTGCGCATCCCCGCTATATCGGGGTTCAAGTCTATGCTAAAGGGGATGGAAGATGAGAGAGCTTGGGAGAAGAGAAGCGAGTCGAGGGCGATGGGGCGTCGTGAAGGCGGCTGTGGCTACGCTTTGGACCCACCCCATGAGCTGTGAAGCGGTGGATCGGCTAGTATTGGGAGAGCATCCCCAGCTAAATCAATGGTTGGAGCGATTGGGGGAAGGTGGACGCCTCCGCCTCTGGGAGACCAACAGGATTCAGAGTCAGCTCCTCATGGGCACACCAGTAGAGGTAATTGATCAGACCGATTCGTGGTTCCAAGTGGTGGTTCCCTCACAGTCGAGTGAGAAGGAAAAACGAGGCTATCCTGGTTGGCTCCCTGCGCAGCAGATTGCCATGGTGACTCCTGGAGAATGGGCTGTTGCCAGGCAGCTTTATGGGGGCGATATCCCAGCTATGCTGAACGAGGCTAAAGCAGCGGTGCAGTTCGTCCCTTATGTGGTTGTCACGGAACCATTGACTACATTGGTTCTAGCTAACGAGGCTAGAGAAGAGGCTGGAGAAGAAGGGGAGGGTGCCAAGGTGCCCTCGATGAATAAGCAGGAGGTCATTCTGAGCTATCAGACCCGCCTTCCCCTTGCAGAGAGTCGTATAAAAACCAGTCAAGAAGCGAATACGAGCGGGTCATCTGCCTGGCTTCAGGTAGAGACACCCCTCGGGTCCGGTGTGGTGGCACGGGATCATGTTCGAGTAGTAACCACAACACAACCCTTGCTCCCACCACGGGAGGGAGCAGAGCTGATTGCCCAAGGGCAGCGCTTCCTAGGGCTTCCTTATCTATGGGGTGGGATGTCCGCCTATGGTTACGATTGCTCTGGCTTTGCCTATAGCATACATCAGGCATTTGGTATAACCATCCCCCGTGATGCCAGTGATCAGAGTGAGGCAGGTCAGCCCATTACACAGGATCAGCTGCAACCGGGGGATCTGCTGTTCTTTGCCTATGAGCAGGGGCGAGGGCGGGTCCATCATGTGGGATTCTATGGAGGGAACGGACGAATGCTCCATTCACCGTATACCGGAAAGAGCATTGAAATCATCGCTATTGCTGGGACGATCTACGAAGAAGAGTTTTGTGGAGCAAGACGTTACTGGACAGAGACGAATTAGAGATGTACAATCAATGAAATATTATTGTCAAGAGTAGCCAAAACATCGACAGCAATTTGACAGAAGAGGTGAAGCATATGGTATTGCATGGGACCAGTAGCGTCAATGCAGCAGGCCATCTGGAGATCGGCGGGGTGGATACAGTTGAGTTAGCAAAGCAGTTTGGTACGCCTCTGTATGTGTATGACGTAGCACTTATTCAGCAGCGAGCTCAGCAATTTCTCCAGGTTTTTGCAGAGGAAGGGTTACAGGCACAGGTAGCCTATGCGAGTAAAGCGTTTAGCTCCATTGCTATCATTCAGCTGGTGGATCAATTGGGACTCAGCCTCGATGTGGTCTCTGGTGGCGAGCTCTACACGGCCATCCAAGCTGGATTTCCTCCAGAGCGGATTCACTTCCATGGGAATAATAAGAGTCCAGCGGAGATGGAATATGCCATCCAAGCCGGGGTGGGCTGTTTCGTCGCCGATAATTTCTACGAAATCGCCTGGCTCAAGAGACTGAGTGAGCAATATAAACAGAGCATTAATCTCCTCCTCCGTATAACCCCTGGTGTAGAGGCTCACACCCATGAGTATATCTCCACCGGTCAGGAGGATTCCAAGTTTGGCTTCGACCTCGTCAGTGGGCAGGCCACAGCGGCCATTGAGCAGGTGCTACAATCGTCCAATCTTCAGCTCTTAGGGGTCCACTCCCATATTGGCTCGCAGATCTTTGATCCTGCTGGCTTCATCCAAGCGATTCAGAAGATCTATCTCCATCTTGAGCAGTGGGAAGGCCAATTTGGACGACGCTTTCCTGTTCTTAATGTAGGGGGAGGCTTTGGAATCCGCTATGTGGAAGGGGATCGCCCCATTCCTGTGGAGCAGCATGTTCATGCCATTATTATCACGATTCGGGAGGAGACGACGAAGCGAGGCTGGCCCATGCCAGAGATCTGGATTGAGCCAGGGCGCTCCTTAGTAGGAGATGCAGGTACCACTCTCTATACCATCGGTTCTATGAAGCATGTACCTGGGATGCATCGTTATGTAGCGGTAGATGGCGGTATGACGGACAATATCCGACCTGCCCTCTATCATGCTCAGTATGAAGGGGTCTTGGCCAATCGGATGCGGGATCGAGCAGAGCAGGCCTTCGCCATCGCTGGGAAGTGCTGTGAGACAGGCGATATGCTGATCTGGGATCTTCCCTTGCCCCAGCCGGAGCACGGGGATCTTCTCGCTGTCTTTTGTACAGGTGCTTACGGCTATGCCATGGCCAGCAACTATAATCGCCTTCCCCGACCCGCCATCGTCTTCGTAGAGAATAGTGAGGCTCAGCTTGTGGTGGAACGGGAGAGCTATGCCGATCTAATTCGCCATGATCGTCCCTATTCTTCATCCAAAAAGAACCCAATCCATCAGCCATAACCAATTTCATCATCCATTACCAATCTTGCAAATCATCATGGGCATCACGAATCTAAGATGCCAAGCCACCTCATTGAGGTGGCTTTTTTAGATCGATCTAGGGAAAAAAGCCTAAAATTATCACAATATTCACGGTAATAAAAATATTAAGAGGATATAGCATGGTTTTGTCGAAGAATCCATACACATGAAATGAGGAAAACATTAACATGATTGGGAAGGATGGGGTCATTTGAAGCTTTATGTTTCCGTGGATATGGAAGGAATTACAGGCATGGTGGATGAAACATATATCTCCTCACGGCAATATCAGTACCAACGAGGGCAGAGAATCATGACTACAGAGACCAACAATGTGATCGAGGCAGCAGTGGCAGCAGGTGCAACGGAGATTATCGTCAATGATAGCCATTCCCAAATGAATAACTTACTGATCGAGGATCTACATCCTGCTGCGAAGCTCATCTCTGGATCGCCCAAGCCCTACTCCATGGTACAGGGCCTCGATGCTAGCTTTACTGCAGCCATTTATGTAGGGTATCATGCCCGTGCGACAACGCCTGGTACGTTAAGCCATACCATGATCTTTGGCGTTCGTCATATGTGGATCGATGATCGCTTATTGGGGGAGCTGGGATTGAATGCCATGCTGGCAGGCTACTATGGCGTTCCTGTCATTATGGTCGCAGGGGATGATTATGCAGCCAGAGAGGCAGAGGAGCTGATCCCCGGTGTGGTTACCGCAGTAGTGAAGGAGTCCATTTCTCGCTCAGCAGCGCTCAGCCTTACGCCTGCCAAGGCCGGGGAGCTCCTACAGGCGAAGACAGCGGAAGCATTGACGAAGCTTGGGTCTATTGAAGCGCTACAGCCACCAGCTCAGCCTGTCCTCCGTATTCAGTTCGTTAACTGTGGGCATGCAGAATTAGCTCATCTTCTCCCAGGCTCAGAGCTGGAGGACGATCACGTCACCGTCCGCTTCGCCGCGAAGGATATGAAGGAAGCTTATCAAGCGATGCTAGTCATGACAGAGCTAGCCTGCATGGCGAAATTTTCATGATGTACTAAGGAAGTTGGTTTGGTGTACAAGTTATTCCCGCCCATCACCAGAAAGGAGGGGGTCATGCTTGAAACGGTATCTACTACAACGCTTCATCGCCATGGTGTTAGCCCTCTGGGTGATTATCACCCTTACCTTTATTCTCATGCATCTGGCACCAGGTGATCCCTTTGAGAAGGAACGTTCCAGCAATGAAGTGGTGATGCAGAATATCCGCGCCTACTATCAGCTGGATCAACCCTATATGATCCAGTATTTCTCCTATCTCAGGTCCATCTTAACCTTGGATTTTGGCCCTTCACTGGTGAAGGATACACAGACGGTAAATCAGATGCTGGCCAGCGGCTTTCCCGTCTCCTTGGAGCTAGGATTTTGGGCGCTACTAGTGGCGACCATTACCGGGATTACACTGGGAGTGATCGCTGCCCTCCGTCATAACCGTCTCCTGGATTATGGAGCGATGGTGGTGGCGGTCATTGGGATCTCCGTGCCCAATTTCATCATGGCAGCATTGCTGAAGAAATACCTCGCCGTAGAATGGAATCTCTTGCCGGTAGCCACCTGGGGGACACCGCTCCATATTGTGCTTCCAGCCTTGGCGCTCACCTTTGGTCCCCTCGCCATCATCGCCCGTCTCACTAGATCCAATATGCTGGAGGTCTTAACACAGGATTATATCCGAACCGCTCGTGCCAAAGGACTTCACCCCGTGGTGATCGTGCTGAAGCATGCGCTGCGCAATGCTTTGCTACCGGTGGTGACGCTCCTAGGCGCCTTGATTCCAGGTATTCTAACAGGGAGCTTCGTCATCGAGAAGATCTTCGCTGTTCCTGGAATCGGAGGATACTTTGTGGAGAGTATTAACAATCGTGATTATCCCACCATTATGGGAACCACCGTCCTCTACAGTAGCTTCTTCATCCTGATGATGCTGGTAGTGGATCTGGCTTATAGTCTCCTAGATCCACGGATTCGTCTGGATCAGAAAGGGGAGTAAGCGATGCAAGCACCGGATCATTATTTCGTTCCACGACAGATTGAAGTAGCGGAACAGAATCTCATCGTTCGGCCAAGCCGTAGCTACTGGCAGGATGTATGGCAACGCTTAATGGAGAGCCGTATGGCCTTTATCGGTCTCATCGTCATCCTACTGTTAATCTTTATGGCCATCATCGGTCCCCTCATGGTGCCTTATGGCTATGAGCAGCAAGTACTAGAAGATCAGAATCAACCACCTTCCAGCGAGCATTGGTTTGGCACGGACCATCTTGGACGGGATATGTTTGCCCGTACCTGGTATGGCGCAAGAATCTCCCTCTTTATTGGAATGATGGCTGCCCTCATCGATGTGGTGATCGGCGTGGTCTATGGTGGATTCAGTGGCTATCTTGGCGGTCGTGTAGATAACTGGATGATGCGGATTGTGGATGTCCTCTATGGCTTACCCCATCTTCTTGTGGTGATCCTCCTTATGGTGGTGATGGAGCCGGGACTTACAACCATCATCGTTGCCCTCACGATTACAGGCTGGGTAGGGATGGCACGGATCGTACGGGGCCAGATGCTGCAGCTTAAGAGTAATGAATATGTGCTGGCTGCTCGCACATTAGGCGCATCAAGCCCACGTGTCATCTTTCGCCATCTCATTCCCAATACCATGGGTCCCATCATTGTGCAGATGACGCTCACCGTACCTGCTGCCATCTTTGCAGAGGCTTTCTTAAGCTTCTTAGGCTTAGGCGTACAGGCTCCCATTGCCAGCTGGGGTACCATGGCCAATGATGCGTTAGGCACCATTCTCTCAGGCCATTGGTGGCGCCTCTTTTTCCCAGCTTTCTTTATCTCCTTGACCATGCTCGCCTTCAATCTGTTTGGCGATGGGCTCCAGGATGCGCTAGATCCACGTCTCCGTTAAGGCTAAGCAAGGATGAAGCAAAAAGCGAGCAAAATCATATTCATATTCGCATAAGGAAGGAGGGAAGGGATGGATACCATCCTTGAAGTGGAGGATCTACATGTAGCGTTTCAAACCTATGGAGGTACCGTGAAGGCGGTTCGTGGTGTCAATCTCACCATCCGACAGGGAGAGACTGTAGCCATCGTGGGAGAGTCTGGCTGTGGAAAGAGCGTGACCGCACAGAGCATCATGCAGCTCATCCCCACACCTCCTGGGCGCATCACACAGGGGAGTATTCGCTTCCGCGGTCAAGAGCTTCTCTCCATGGGGGAGGAGGAGATGCGCAGGATCCGCGGCGCTGAGATCGCCATGATCTTTCAGGATCCTATGACTTCCCTCAATCCTACCATCACCATTGGTGAGCAGCTTACAGAAGGGCTGCGGAAGCACCGTCAGGTATCGCGAAAGAAAGCACGTACGCTGGCCTTGGAGATGTTGCAGCTTGTGGGAATCCCTGCTCCAGAGACGAGGCTGAAGCAGTATCCTCATCAGTTTAGCGGTGGGATGCGACAGCGCATCATGATTGCTATGGCGCTTATCTGTGAACCTGCCATCATTATTGCCGATGAGCCTACCACAGCCCTGGACGTGACCATCCAAGCACAGATCCTCGAACTATTCCAAGAGCTCCAAGCCAAGATCGGGGTGGCATTGCTCCTCATTACCCATGATCTTGGCGTGGTAGCAGGCATTGCCGATCGTACATTGGTCATGTATGCAGGTCAGGTGGTGGAGGAGGGAAAGACGGAGGAGCTTTTTTATCGTGCCCAGCATCCGTACACCCGTGGGTTATTGCATTCTGTTCCGCGCCTCGATTGGACAAAGAAAGTATTGCAGCCCATCCCTGGTGTACCACCTGATCTCTTCGCACCCCCGCCAGGCTGTGCCTTTGTAGCACGTTGCCCCTATGCTATGGAAGCATGTGTGCACTTGGCGCCACCTCGTACACGGGTGCGACCCACTCATTATGTTGCCTGCTGGTTACAGGATCCCCGTGGTCAACAGTTGTTTCCTCATTTTGCAGCAGGGATCCGCGAACAGCAAGAGGCTCGAAGTGGTCATCCCCTTCAGCGAGTAGCGGAGACGAAAGTGAAGATGACCTTTGGTAAGCATGAATAAGAGGAATGGAAGGAGAGATTGAATTGAAAAGGAAGAGCAGTTGGTGGCTTCTTGTAGTTTTATGTATCATCTTTGTTGTAAGCGGTTGCACCACAGGGAAAACCACAGATGGTACGTCGGATCCAAAGGGCTCTGCAAATGAAAGTCCCACCGATCCAGGGAAAGAGGCAGCGCAACGAAAGGTTCTGATCTTAAATAATGGGGATGAACCTACCTCCTTTGACCCCCCTATTGCTTTTGATGAGGTCTCTTATAACATCTTGAATAATCTCATGGAAGGTTTAACGCGTCTCGGTGCAGATCATACACCGCACCCAGCCATGGCCAAGGACTGGAAGCTGAGTGAGGACGGTAGGGTCTATACCTTCTATCTTCGTGAGGATGCGAAATGGTCTAATGGCGAACCGGTTACCGCCCATGACTTTGAATACGCTTGGAAGCGCATTGCTGATCCTGAAGTAGCCTCTACAGCAGCTTTCCTCACCTACAATATTGAAGGGGCTGAGGCCTTTAATAATGGCGAGGGTACACGTGATGAGATGCAGGTGAAGGCCCTTGATGCCACCACATTAGAGGTGAAGCTCCGTCAGCCTCAGGGCTATTTTCTGCATATTGCTTCTATGCCGGTCTTCTTCCCCGTCCACCAAGCAACAGCAGAAGCCAATGCAGATTGGCATAAGAATGCCGTTACCTTCGTGAGCAATGGTCCCTTCAAGCTGAAGGAGTGGGTCCATGAGGAGAAGATGATCGCGGAGAAGAACGAGCATTACTGGGATGTGGCCAATGTGAAGCTCGATGAGGTGGTCTGGCATATGATCTCCGATGGAGATACAGAGTACCAGATGTATCAAGCAGGGCAGCTTCACACCTCTGGAGTACCTGGTGATCTAGCAGATCAGTTGGCTACCAGTGCAGAGCTGGTCATTGCACCGCAATCAGGGACCTATTTCTATCGATTCAATCTTACCATGGAACCGTTCCAGAATCAGAAGATTCGTCAGGCCTTTAGCATGGCCATCGATCGGGAGCAGATCACCAAGTTTATTGTGAAGGGTGGTGTGGAACCAGCCTACGGCTTCGTCTCCACCGGCTTCCTCGACAGTGAGGGGCAAGATTTCCGCCAGACCAATGGTGCTCTGATCAAATTTGATCCAGCAGAGGCGAAGCGACTCTTAGAGGAAGGAATGAAGGAGGAGGGATATACCACACTACCGCCCGTTACCCTTACCTATAATACCAGCGATGCCCATAAGCAGATTGCTGAAGCCATGCAGCAGATGATTAAGGAGCATCTGGGCATCGAGATGAAGCTGGAGAATACGGAGTGGAAGGTGCACTTAGCAGCCCAGAAGGCGTTGGAGCTCCAATTTAACCGTTCCTCCTTCTTAGCCGACTATGCGGATCCCATCAACTACTTGGAAGGGTATCGGGGTGGCGATTCCATGAATCGGACCGGTTGGAGCAATGCCACCTATGATCAGCTCCTCAATGAGATCCTGGCTGCGACCGATGAGAAGCAGCGCTTTGAGCTCATGTATCAAGCGGAGAAGATTTTAATGGAGGAGTCCCCCATTCTTCCCCTCTATTTCTACAACCGTAATCTGCTACAGAAGCCAGAGGTGACTGGGATCGTTCGTCATCCTGTAGGCTATCTCGAACTGAAATGGGCCGATCTCCCATGATGGTCATACCGCGTCAGCTTCAACCAGGAGATACCATCGGGCTCGTGGCACCAGCCAGTCCTACCAGGTCCTTCGAGGAAGCGGCACGAGCCATTAGCTTCCTTGAGGAGCAAGGCTTTCAGGTGAAGCGGGGGAGCAGTCTCGAACGGCAATGGTGTTATCTGGCAGGCTCAGATGAGGAGCGGGCGCTAGAACTCCAACAGCTCTTCGCCGATCCTGAGGTGAAAGCCATCCTGGCTGTCCGTGGCGGCTATGGCTGTGCTCGCATGGTTCCATACCTGGACTTCGAGGTCATCGCTGCCAATCCGAAAATTATCTGGGGCTATAGCGATCTTACATTTTTGCTTAATCTTATCTATCAGCGCACAGGTCTTGTCACTTTCCACGGACCCATGCTGAGTACTGATCTAGGTAAGGCGCCATACCAATCTCCTACCTGGCAGAGTCTCCAGCTCCTGCAAGAGGTGAAGCCCTATGAATATGGTGAGCATGGAGAAGTGACAGATTCTCTTTGGGTCTGGGTGGAGGGGAAAGCAGAGGGTCCCATTCTAGGGGGAAATCTCACCTTACTCACCAGTACCCTCGGTACACCCTATGAGCTAGATACCAGGGGAGCATTACTATTTCTCGAAGAGGTGAATGAGGAGCCCTACCGTATTGATCGGATGCTGAATCAACTGCAGCAAGCAGGGAAGCTGGACGCTTGTGCAGGATTCCTAATCGGCGACTTTCAGCAATGTGAGCCAGCACGGCATAATCATTCCTTCAGTCTCGAAGAGGTGCTACGTCATTACCTCCAACCCTTGGGAAAACCGGTGATGGGCGGCTTACAAGTAGGTCATTGTGAGCCAACCGGTGTCATCCCCATCGGCCTACTCTGCCAATTGGATACAGAGAACCGAACGCTGGTAAGCAAGGATTCTCCGGTAAGCAAGTCATCCCCTGTGGTATAAGGGGAGAGTTCGCGGCGCTTCCTTCACGATGATACAGTTTCTCGTCTATTCTTTCTTGTCCCAGCATAGGTTGGAAGAAGAGAAGAGCAGAAGCTGAGAGAGTCGTAGAAGGAGGCGTCTTTTCATGTTCAGAAGGAGAAAGCGTCATTGGGAGCGGAGCCTGCCATGGCTTCTCTATCTTACAGGAACAGCCCTCATGCTCTTGCTTGTCCCAGCTTTGACGGCTTGGTGGACAGCAGCAGCAGGTGCTGATTCAGGGGTGGAGCCGAGCCCCTCTCATTCCCAAGGAGCTACTAATCTCGAGGTAGGAGCAATGATCGGCTCAGAATCAATATCTGCATCGGCGTCAGGGCGAGCCCTACAATGGAAGATTCTCAATACAGGTGAGCAGGAGGGAGGAGAATGGTTCGTTAAGCTGAAGCGAAGTAATAATGGAAAGGTAGAAACCCTCCCTCTCGATCAGTATGTAGCGGGCGTGGTAGCGGCGGAGATGCCCGCAGAATTTCCCTTGGAGGCCTTGAAGGCTCAGGCTATCGCAGCCCGAACCTATGCGGTCTATCATGGGAAGGGTTCAACCATTCTTAGCGATCAGGTGAAGGATCAAGTCTATTTAGATGAAGAGGGATTACGAGACCGCTGGGGCGCCCAGTATGAACAGAACTGGCAGAAGGTGCAGGGGGCAGTGACCGCCACTGAGAATCAGATCCTTACCTATGAGGGGAAGCCCATTCTTGCTCTATATTTTTCTACAAGCAATGGCTTTACAGAGAACGTGGAGGAATATTGGCAGCAAGCACTCCCTTATCTGCGGAGTGTGTCCTCACCCTGGGATCAAGCCTCTCCCCATGCAGTGACCACCAAGCGGATGAAGAGGAGTGACGTGGAGCAGGAATTGGGTGTGAAGCTAGCATCAGCGGTGACAGTACAAGGCTCTAATGGACAGCAGGGGAAGCAGATGGCCACAGTGGGTCATGTGTTGAACTGGACAACAGGCAAACGGGTAAAGACCTATGCCATCGAGGACAAGTCATGGAGCGGACGTGAGATCAGAGAACGCCTGCAATTGAAGTCGGCTCATTTTCAGCTGGAGCTAGAGGGAGATGAGGTGAAGGTGATCACCTATGGCTACGGTCATGGCGTGGGAATGAGTCAATGGGGTGCTGCCGGCATGGCGGAGGAAGGCTATACCGCAGAGGCCATTCTACTTCATTATTATCAGGGAACGAAGCTAGCAAAGCTTGAGTAACAAACGGTTGAACCACTCATGGCTAAAGCCACGAGTGTTCTCGGCTATTCCATAAAAATTTGCTGAAAAAGTGTGAAGGTGAGGTATAAAGTGGAAGTCACCTGGGCAAGAATGTTGCTGAGGTGATTAAAAATGTCCAAAGAAGATCAAAAGAAACCAATGGATGAACAAGAGACTTCCTCACAGGAGGGGCGTCAAGGTTGGCAAAGATATGTGAAGAAAAAGTGGTTTTACCCAGCCCTATACTTAGGCCTTGCAGCAATTATCTTAGCTACCATTATGATAGTCCAGAATGTGAACAACACCACAGAGGAGCAGCCAAACTCTGAACTGCAGGGTGAAGCCGGTGGACAACCTTGGTTAGAAGATGGTGAAGCCATTCCAGTTAGTGCTGATCGCAGTCAGCTTGGCTGGCCCGTTGCTCGAGGCGTCGATGTCCAGATGATCATGGGATTCTATGTGGCGAGTCAAGAACAGCCAGCAGCAGCCCAGGAGGGTAATGTAGCAGCACCCAATATCGTGAAATATGCCAATGGCTACTATCCCCATAATGGTGTTGACCTGGCTCGCGCCGATGGCGAATCCTTTGATGTGGTCGCAGCACAAGCTGGTAAGGTGGTTCGGGCTGAGCAGGATGTACTGGCCGGCTATGTGGTAGAAATCCAGCATACTGATCAGCTGAAGACCGTTTATCAGAGTCTACAGAACCTTCTTGTGAAAGAAGGGGATGAGATCCAAGCTGGTGCCTTGCTGGGACAAGCAGGCAGCAATCTCTTTGAGAAGGAGCTTGGGAATCATCTTCATTTTGAGGTGATTCAGGACGACACCTTTGCCAATGCGGAGGAGATCCTCAGCAAGTTCTGGAAGAAGGAGAATAAGGAAGAGAAGCAACAGGATGAGCAGCGTGATCAAGATCAGGATACTCCAGAACAAGAACCTGCGTCTCAATTAGAACCAGAGAATCAGCAGAATAATGAGAAGGAACAGACCGAATAAGCAACTAGATAGACAAGGAAATTCGCTTGGGAAAAGACCCTTTTTGTCGAAATGGCAGAAAGGGTTTTTTGATCTCTGTGGCTTTATTAATATCCTTATCTTTATAGGCGGGAGTAAAGTGCCGCCAAGGTCCGAATGAAATATTAATAAATATGGCAATTATTTATTGGTTTTCCTAAAATACAAGTTGCATTTATTAAATATTGGATATAATAGAATTAGAAGGGGTGATCTTATGCTTATAAAATTTATGGTATCCAATTTCCGTTCATTCCGAGATGAAGCTGTTTTATCTATGGTTGCAGCAGGCCTTAAAGAATATAGGGATTGCTTAATTCCCTATGGGTCAAAAAAAGTGCTACCAGCGGCTGCGATATTTGGAAAAAATGGTGGCGGAAAGAGCAACCTTATTCGAGCCTTTTGGTTAGGTGTACAGTTTGTACGTAATGCTCAGCGGACACAGCATGAGAAGGCAACGATTCCTGTGCAACCCTTTTCTCTCGATGATGTTTCACAAAATGAACCAACAGCATTTGAATATACCTATATGCAGGATGGTATTAAGTACATCTATGGCTTTTCAGCGACGAAGGCTAAGATTGTAACGGAATATCTATATCATAGCCCTAAGGGAAAGAGAGCAACGATCTTTGAGCGAAAGGGTCAGGATTTTTCCTTTCCAACTGATACAGAGAAAAAGAAAAAAGAGCTAATCAGCGAGGCAGTGGCCTCAAATCAACTCTTTTTTGCAGTATCCTGCACAATGAATTATCAACTTTGTATCGCAGCGATGAAATGGTTTCGTGAGTGTGTGGTCTTCTCTCGAGATTATACAGATATTCCGAATCAGATTCTTGAGCATGCAGAGGATCGAGGGATGTTAAAGGCAATGGTTTCTGCAGCACAAAAGGCAGATCTCGGCATTCAAGATATGAGATTTGAGATTAGCAATAAAGAGTTGTCTAGACATGAGGATTTACCAGCAAACCTCCCAGAAGATATTAAAGCTGCATTACAAAATATGATGAAGGCCTTGTCTAGTACCCCCAATGAAGCAGAAGCAAGACTCAGAGTCAGTGAACTAAAGGCTACATCGCTACATTACGGTGTGTCTAAGACAGGAGAAGTCAAGTATTATCCTCTAGATCTTGCAGATGAATCAGATGGTACGAAAAATTTAATGGCGCTAGCGCCAGCCATCGAAAAAACCCTGTCTAACGGAGGTACCTTGATTGTCGATGAGTTAGAAAAGGAATTGCATCCGTTACTTGTAGAGTATATCGTGGCACGTTATCAAAGCAAAAACAGCAATAAGACCGGAGCTCAGATTGTTTTTACCACACACAACACAGAGCTACTAAATATGGAGGTCCTGCGTCGCGATCAGATTTACTTCGTAGATAAAAACAGAAAAACAGGAGTTTCTGAAATTTATAACATCACTGAATTTTCTCCTCATCCAGATGAGAATATCCATAAGGGTTACTTAGTCGGCAAGTATGGCGCTACGCCCAACTTAGAAATAGAGGAGGTGTAGCAGTGGCACGTAGGATCAAGCCTCTGATCTATGTGTTCTGGGAAGGAGAAACTGAACAGGCATATACAAAATTCCTTAAATCAGCGTTTGAGGACGTTGCTGTTATAAAAATTCCACCTAATTCAGGATTGTTTATTGAGGCAGAGCGGATGTTCAAAAATAACGCAGAGTATCGAAATAATATTGGAGTTACAGATGAAATCTGGTTTTTCTTCGACACTGAGATTGAGAAGGCTCAACATTGGGATGGCAATTATCAGATTATCAAAAGACTGCGCAGGCTTCATAAACGTGGGATTAAGGTTCGGTTACTCATGACAACAGCATGTGTAGAGTACTGGCTGTTACTTCATTATGAACGTGTTAGACCTTCAATCGTCTCACCAGCGGATAAAGCTCGCATTAAAGAGAATGTGAAAAGGCACATACCACTTTATGAAAAAGGCGACCTCAAATCCACATGCGAGATTGCAAGAAACTACGAGACCGCCATCGAAAATGGAAAATGGACGCTTGTCTCATTAGTGGACGACGGATTACCTACTCGTGAAGATAACGATACCCGCAACCGTTGGTTGTATCAAGGAACACATACATTTACAACGGTACATGAGGCGATCGAATTTCTTATTGGACTAAGAAGATAAAAGTATAGCATGTTAGAACGTAACATATGAACCTGGGAAAAGACCCTTTTTGTCGAATAGGCAGAAAGGGTTTTTTTATTTGGCTTGTCAGGCTTGACTCCAACGAATAAGTGCCCCACCTTGCCAATATAATGTATCAGACAAAGCCGAAGCAGGGAGGCGAAAGGAGTGCATGATTACATCAAAGAGCGGACCACCAAAATAGGCCGCTATCTGGTTGAGACGAGGAGCACGGTTCGCGCCATCGCCAAAGAATTCGGAGTTTCCAAAAGCACCGTACACAAAGACCTAACAGAACGATTGCCTGAAGTGAATCCTGAACTGGCGAAGGAAGCTAAAGAGATTTTGGAGTATCACAAGTCGATCCGACATATCCGTGGCGGGGAGGCAACCAAGGAGAAGTATAAGGGAGAGAGCAGACGGACGCGCTTGAAAAAGCGGGGTAAGCCGGTACTGCCCATGGTGGGAGAAGAACCTGCAGCGACCAGGGAAGGAGGCCCTTCAAGGATTAATAAGTAAAAAATGAAAAAAGGAGAAGGAAGATCCCTGTCGAATCACGAAAGAAATGGAGAGGAAATGGTGCGAGATTCAAAAAAATACGCTATGATAATAGATAACGATCTCAGGCAGGGAGGACCATGCATGTTTAGCAAGGATATTGGAATCGACTTGGGAACAGCCAACGTACTAGTCTATGTAAAAGGTCGAGGTGTCGTCCTCGATGAACCGTCGGTGGTCGCCATCGACACAGAAAGCAAACGTGTTTTAGCAGTAGGAGAAGAAGCTCGACGAATGGTGGGTCGTACACCGGGCAATATTCAAGCGATTCGGCCTCTACGCGACGGAGTAATTGCAGACTTTGATATTACCGAAATGATGCTGAAGCATTTCATCGAGAAGATCGGGATGAAGGGCTTCATGATGAAACCACGGATCCTCATCTGCTGTCCAACCAATATTACCTCAGTAGAGCAGAAGGCGATTCGTGAAGCTGCCCAACGGAGCGGTGCACGTACTGTCTTTCTTGAAGAGGAGCCCAAGGTGGCAGCTGTTGGTGCAGGCATGGACATCTATCAACCAAGCGGCAATATGGTAATCGATATTGGCGGAGGAACCACCGATGTGGCTGTGCTTTCCATGGGGGATGTTGTAACTGCCTCCTCCATTAAAGTAGCAGGAGATAAGTTCGATACGGCCATCACTAAGTTTATTAAACAAAGATATAAGCTTTTAATTGGGGAACGGACATCAGAGGATATTAAGATTCAGATCGCCACAGTCTATCCCAACGCTCGTCATGAAGAGATGGATATTCGGGGGCGGGATATGATGACCGGTCTGCCCCAAACAATCACCGTACGTTCAGAGGAGATCCGTGAGGCATTAGAGGAATCAGTGGCACAAATTGTTGCGGCTGCAAAAAGTGTTCTAGAACGTACACCACCGGAATTATCTGCCGATATTATTGATAAGGGTGTTTTCTTAACAGGAGGAGGCGCCCTCCTCCATGGCATGGACATGCTCTTAGCTGAGGAACTGAAGGTACCTGTCCTCGTTGCAGAGAATCCTATGAGTTGCGTGGCAGAAGGCACAGGTAAGATGCTAGACTATCTCGATCGCTCAGCGAAACGTAAAAAATTCTAAACATAGCATAAATTATAATCATCAATATTGTTCGACTTTCTTGACTACATCTTTGGGATGAAGGAGGAGAAGTAGCATGATTCGGGGTCTTTATACAGCAGCTGCAGGAATGATTGCCCAGGAACGTATCCATGATGCATTGACCAATAATATTGCCAATGTACAGACAGCGGGCTATAAGCAGGACCAGGTGGTGGAGCGCTCCTTTCCTGAGCTGCTAATTCAACGGATTCGCGATGGACAACCTCAACTAGTGGGGCCACTCAATACTGGTGTCTATGCTCAGGAGTTAATACCAACCTTTACGCCTGCACCCATTGTGGAGACCAACCAACCTCTGGAGCTAGCCATCGACGATAGCCGTATGCCAGCGCTGCCCATTGGAGAGAATGAAACTGTAGCCCCACGTCTCTTCTTCAAGGTGCTAGACCAGAATGGAGAGATTAGCTATACAAGACAAGGTCGATTTTTCTTAGATGGGAGCGGCTACTTAGTTACACCAGAAGGCTATCAGGTGCTAGATGGGGAGAATGAACCGATTCAACTCCTTAATGAATATGACCAACCCTTCGATCCCACCATGTCCAATCTGTTCATCGATGGACAAGGGAATGTAGTGTACCGCAATCCCGATTATCCTTTGCAGACCACTGAAGAACTAGGGAAAATTGACCTGGTTCTTATCACCAATCCCAATGAATTGGTGAAGGCAGGTACAGGCTATTATCGCTATCAGAATGGTAATGCAGCCCCAGCACCTACAGAGGATGCGACCGCTGCCTATCTCGCTACTCAGAGCGGGGTGAAGCAGGGCTTTATCGAGAAGAGTAATGTGGACCCTGCTACAACCGTGAGTGATATGATGCAGGCACTCCGCGTCTATGAAGCCAATCAAAAAGTACTCCAATCCTATGATCAATTGCTCGGACGAGCTGTCAATGATCTTGCGAAAATTTAGTATAGAGACTTATGAAGCAGAGTAACTGCAACATTTAATCGTAGTAAAGCGTAAAAGGAAGGGAGGAGTTCCCATGAATCTATCCATGCTAACCGCTGCAGGCGCGATCCAACGGATCCAGCATAAGGTGGACAACCTTGGTTCCAATATTAGCAATCTAGATACGGTAGGATATAAACGCCTTGATACTCGTTTCCGTGAAGCCCTCATTCGTGAGGTAGACAATCAGCCTGCCCACCATCAAGAGGAAGGCCGTTTGACTCCACTACAGATTCGTACCGGTGTAGGTCTAGGACCAGTAGTTACATTTGAAGATCTACAGCAAGGAACATTGAAAGAGACCAATAATCCATTGGATCTAGCACTCACAGGGGATGGCTTTCTGCTAGTGCAGGTGCCGCGGCTGGATGAGGATGGAGCTGTGGTGGACTATGATACCCAGTATACAAGAGCAGGTAACCTCCAATGGCAGCTACTAGCAGGCGTTGGAACAGGCCTGATCAATACCACAGGGGATGGTAAAATGTTGGTCAATGCCAATGGCCTACCCATCCTTGATCAGAATGAAGAACCCATCATTCTCCCCTATGGAGCAGAGATGCGCATCAATGAGCAGGGTGAGATATATGCTATTACACCAGATTATCCAGAAGGAGAGTATGTGACCCAGCTAGGAGTTGCCTCCTTTAGCAATCCTCAGCTCCTTCGCCCTCAAGGTGGTGGACGTTACCAATTGGTGCTAGAGGATTTTACCACCGAGGATGGAACGCCAGAGCTCGATGATATCCGACAATGGAGTGGTTCTACTGCTGTACAGCAGGGAATGCTGGAAATGTCCAATGTAAATATGGCAGATGAGATGACGGAACTCCTGCAAACACAACGTGCATTACAGTTTCAGGCACGAGCCTTCTCCAGTGCTGATCGTATGTGGGAGCTAGCCAATAATATCCGACGGGCATAGGTATTCTGACATTCCTTTCCCGTTGTATCTTTAACGGGTTCAACATACAATAGAAGAAGAATATCGAGATTGATGAAGAATTGAGGAATGGTTATGAAATCCTTTGAAGAACGTCTAAAAGAAAAAGCAAGCGAGCGTCGCAAGGCATTATCTGCAGAACAGCGTGCACCTCGCCAATCCGTAGCATCACCAAGACCTGCTACGAGAGCAACGGTGCAAGAACGGCCAGTTCAGCGCTCAGCTGAACGTTCAGTAGAACCGATGGCAGCTGCAACAAGAGAAGGGCAAGCTACTACCTCGAAGGATCAAGGCACCAGTAAGAAGGATGCGAGTAAAATGCCCAAGCTGAGCCGCAGTCTCAAGGTCACAGTATTTATCCTCCTCTTTGTATTCACGATGTCCGTGGGTGCAATGATCGGCTATGGTGTTTTCGGTGATCGCCCAGCCTTTGAAGTGTTTAATCCTCAAACCTGGAAACATATGCTAGACTTAGTCTTTGCTTCAGGTAAGTAAAAATGCTGAATCAAGAATCTTAGTCATCGAGGAGGAGAAGATGAATATACCCAATATCTTGACGGTGTTTCGACTTTGTCTCGTCCCTGTGTATTTTGGGGTCTTCTTTTCCGGACCGGAACACCGTTACTTGGCTTTTATGATTATCGTCTTAGCAGGGATCACCGATGTGGCTGATGGCTATATTGCCCGAAAATATAACTTGGTTACTGATATCGGGAAGATGCTCGACCCATTGGCTGACAAGCTGATGATGGTCTCTGTTTTTATTACCCTGTTAGTGGCCAAGCTAATCCCAATTTGGGGAGCCATTGTCTTCTTTGCACGGGATCTAGGAATGATCTTCGCCTCCATCTTCTTCGTGAGTAAGGGAAAGAAGACGGTACAGGCAAACTTTCTCGGGAAACTCTCCACCGTGCTCTTCTACACCTTCTTCCTCTTCATCTTTTTTGATTGGCCGTATGCCATCCACATTTTATGCTTGGCCTTAACGGTAGCCATTACAGCAAGTATTAACTACATTATCCAATTTCGGCGTCTCAACCATATGGGCCATCAGATGAATGAAGAGACAACCAACTAAGAATACATACACTGGCATCCCTCGATCCAAATGAGAAGGCTCCCATTTGGATTTTTGTGTACTTAATACTTATGGGACATGCATTATGTGAGAATTGCTGTACCCTTACATGAAACATGAAAGTTAGAGGAGGCGCTTTCTATGAATATTGAAGAGATTCAAAGCATCATCCCCCATCGTTACCCCTTCCTACTCGTGGATCAAATCGAAGAAGTGGAAGAAGGGAAGCGCGCAGTAGGCATTAAGAATGTGACCATCAATGAACCCTTTTTCCAAGGCCACTTCCCTGAATACCCTGTGATGCCAGGTGTTCTGATTATTGAAGCCCTGGCACAGGTAGGAGCTGTGGCCATTCTCATGAAGGAAGAGAATCAGGGCAAAATTGGCCTACTAGCTGGCGTGGACAAGTTCCGCTTCAAGAGGCAGGTTCGTCCTGGCGATCAACTTCGGCTGGAGGTAGAGCTAACCCGGATGAAGGGGAGCATTGGAAAAGCAGCAGGGAAGGCCACGGTGAATGGTGAGGTTGCTGCAGAAGGGGAATTGATGTTTGCGATAAATGGTTAAATTTGTGCGAATGTGCTTCGTGAACCACCCTTGAGCGTTTGCCATTTCGAATCACCTCACTTCATACCTTGGTTTTCTAGATATTTCTTTATCACTTCGATGGGCGCCCCGCCCGTTGTAAGTAAGCAAAAGTTTCTTGACCAGCCGTTCCCCCTTTTAGGGAATCAGCATCTGACCGTAGGTGTTCATAGCACCTGCGGTTTTTTTAGTATATACATAATTAAAAAGAAAAAGTGTTAATTAAAGTATCATTTTAGGCGTTTATATTTATATTATTCGATTTTGTAGACTTTATATGATATTTTTAGTATCTTTAAAGTAGAAAGGTGCATACTATGTATTGAAAGGAGGTCAATAAAATTGAGAAAATTATCAACGGCAAAACTTGCTGAAACTGTAAAATTTAAGCGTGAACAGAAGGGGCTAACTCAAGAAGAACTAGGTAATCTTACTGGAATCAATCGAGCGATGATTGGGCGAATCGAGCGTGAAAATTATATACCATCAATGAGTCAGTTTGAAGCCTTATCTAATATTTTGGACTTTGAAATTACTGATATGTTCATTGAAAAGCAAGGAAAAGATTCATTTATCGCATTACGTAGTGAAGCCCTAAGCGAATATGAGAGAGAAGGTGTAGACAAACTTTTTACCATGATGTTATCACTTAGACAGCAAATACTGTTAAGGAGTAAATATGAAAATGAGTCCATCCATTGCTCTTAACGAGTTACAGATTGAGGAGATAAAGAAATTAGTCGGAGAACAGCGGCAAGTATTAGGATTTATAGGAGAAACGCCAATTGGACATGATATTTTCACTATTCTTGAAAAAAAGAATATTATTTTGCTGGAATATCCTGTTAAGTCGGAAGATGGTACTCCTTCTTTTTCTGCTGCTCTTATGTATTCTGAGGAAGAAGCAAAAGAGCTTATTTTTATTGGACTAAACACTGCTGACTATTTTGATAAACAAATTTTTGCAGTTGCACATGAACTTTATCATTTTTTCACGAAGACTGGTTCACATCTAAGCCGTTTAGACGAAGAGGAGCATAACCTAATCGAAGCGATGGCAAATCGCTTTGCGGCAGAATTTCTTTTAGCTGAAAATGTACTTAAGAGTCTTGTGCTTAATGAATTTAAAACTAATTCACTTTTTGATATTCAATTTAACCCACTATTGCGTTTTATTGCTAGGTTGCATTGTACATGGTGGTTGCCATACCGTTCATTAGTCAAGCGTTTAAAGGAGATTGATGCAATTTCTGAACAGCAATACGAAGCGCTTTATGGTATTAATGAACGAGATATGAATGGCTTTTATGGGCGTATAGGTCAAGCAACTAATCTCGAAGTATTTTCAAAACTCAATACAATTTCAAATAATATTGGTACATCTGCAAAAGATGTTGAAGTAATCATTAGAAATTATGAGGACAACATCATCAACGAAGATGAATTTTTAGATGCTATCAGCCTTTTTAATAAAAGACCAGAAGATTTTGGCTATGAGTTGAATATTTCTGAAGAAGACATAAATGAAATGAAGGCATTTTTCAATAAGGAGGTTGATGATGAAGGTTGATCTAACCTCCTCTAATCCTGCTCTTGAGAGTATTTTCTTACACCCAGACCAAGTTATTACCTTGGATGCTAATTTCCTTATTCCTCCTGACAGAAGTAGATTTGCAGAAACAAGGATAAATTTTGATGTATTTAAACGTATCTGGCTGGAACCAATCTTTAGTGTGTTCTCTAAGTTAGCAATACATGAAGCGGTTTATGATGAATTAATTTTGCCATCTTTGCAAGATTATATTAGGGCACTTACACCACGTTTAATAATTCATAGAGATTCAACATTAACGGCAACAGAAAAAGTTATTAGGAATGCCATTGAAGACAAAATATATCCACTAACAAGATATGAACCTTTACTTGATAATAAGGATGATCGTGGTGAAGTAAAGTCTCTCTCATATATAGCTGTTAAGGGATTACCTTACTTTGCTGTGAATGATTCTAATGTAATTCGGTTAATTGAGAACGCTGAAAGTTGGAATACTGGTCTTGATAATGTTCAGGTAATTAGAATGTATGAACTTATTTATTATTTACATAAAATGAATCAAGCTGATAGGTAGTGTCAATATTTTTGTGTAAATGATTTTTCAACCTTTTTAGGTAGAACATTATTTTTGTATTCAAGTGAACTTGTTCAACTTACTTAGCCGGATCCTGCAGTTCTTCAAACATTTCTGCCAGTGCTGCACGGGCCTTGTTAAAACCAATGTGACACCGTGTGGCGAAACGCTCATTGTAATCCTCAAACTGCGTCACTAAGAAACGTTCCAACGATTCTTCATTAGGGAACTGTTCTTTACGCTTTGTATACTTCTTGATTTGTTTATTAAACGACTCAATTAAATTCGTCGAGTAAATACTTCGCCAAATGTCCTTTGGAAACTGATAAAACGTGAGTAAATAAGGGTTTTCAAGTAATCCTTGCGTGACTTTTTTATACGATTTCCCCCATTTGTCGCAGAACGTTTGAAGTGCTGTTTGAGCTGATTCTGCGTCTGTTGCTTGGTGAATCGTTTTAAAATCCTCGCAAATTTCTTGGCGATCTTCTACACGAACTTTATGGGCAATATTACGTCCAACATGTACAAGACACACTTGATATTTCGCTTTAGGGAACACGTTAAAAACAGTGCCAGACATGCCTTTTAAGCCGTCTGAAACGAATAATAGGACATCTTCAACACCACGTTCCTTTAGCTCTTCTAGCAGCTCTTGCCAGTTGTAAGCCGATTCTGTTGGTGCGATTGTGTAGGCCAACACTTCCTTTGAGCCGTCTTCACGGATGCCCACTGCGATGTAAACAGCTTCCTTAGAAACTGTATCACGGCGAACAGCAAGGTATGTCGCATCTAAATACACGCACACGTAGCGATTGTGCAGCGGACGATTCTGGAACGCTTTCACGTTTTCAGAAACAGCCTTTGTCATATTCGAAATCGTTTGTGGCGTATAGTGGTGACCATACATTTTCTCGATTAAATGTGCAATTTCAGCCATCGTAATGCCTTTTTTAAATAGGTGGATTACCGTGTTCTCTAACGTGTCATTTGACCGTTTGTAAGGTGCCACAGTCTGTTGTTTAAACTCGCCATTGCGGTCACGTGGGATCTGAATGGCTAAATCCCCATACTCCGTGTGAAGCGTGCGCGAATAAGACCCATTGCGAGAGTTGCCTGAGTTGAAGCCGATCCGTTCGTATTTTTCGTAGTCCAGAAATTCTGTTAGTTCTGTGGCCAGTAGTGAATTAATTGCTATTTCCAGATGTGAACGAAAGACCTCAGTAATATCTTGTTTTTTCACTAGTGCATCGACAATTTTTGTTGTAAACTGATTCATAGGGAAGACCTCTTTTCTAGGATTGGTTATGGTGACTTAATCCTACCAAAAAAAGGTCTTCCTTTTTGCATGGAATTTTTCATTTACACAAAATATTTTATACTCTCAGCTGATAACAAATCATTGAAAATGTTGTATAAATATCAATACCACTTAACTCAGAACGAAAAAAAAGATAATCCAAGTTGGGGGCAATTCATTGATGCAATGGGATCACTGTACCCTGACTAGTATTTTTGGAGAACATTTTCATGAAAAGAGTCTCCTGCTCGGTGACTGTTCTCCACATATTTCACTTCAACCCTGTTGACGTTCATACGTCAGCAGTTTTTTTTGTAAATTTAAGCAGGAATTTGCATAAAAGTGACGAATCTATGACAAACAAATCGAATTATAGCAATTTATGTAATTTATTTTAAAAATTAAAGGAGGAGAAATGTTTGAAAAAGTGGTTCTATGTACTGACTGCACTATTATTGGTTACCACAATTGTAAGCGCTTGCGGAAAGGCGAGTGAACCATCTTCTACCTCATCAGCAAATGGCACAGGAGATGCAGTAACGGGTTCGAAGGCAACGAATACGACATTGACCATCGCCATGGGTACCGACATGGTCAGCTTCGATATCCATGATCATAACAATACCTCAACAGAAGCGATTCATGTGAATCTCTTTAACTATCTTTTTAAGTTCGATGAGAATCAGCAGCTACAGCCTGAATTGGCAGAGAGCTACAAGCTGGTCGATGATACAACCTGGGAGATCACCCTGCGTCAGGGCGTGAAGTTCCATGATGGGACAGAGCTGACGGCGGAGGATGTGAAGTTCACCTTGGAGCGGGTGGCGAAGGATTCTGCGCTGCGGGAGCATCCCAACTATAAGCAGATCCTTGAGGTGAAGGTGCTGGAGGATTATAAGGTACAGATTCTCACCGATGGACCGCAGCCTGCCCTCCTCAACCGCCTAGCTCGTTTAGGCTCTGGCATTTTACCTAAGGCGTACATTGAAGAGAAGGGTTGGGAGACCTTCCTTGAGCACCCCATTGGGACAGGTCCCTATCAGTTTGTGGAGTGGGTTCGTGATGACCGCGTTGTCTTAGAACGCTTCACTGACTATTATTTTGGTGGCAACGAGGAGTGGGAGCGCGTCGTCTTCCGAGTTATTCCTGAAGCGTCTACCCGGGTGAATGAATTGCTCACTGGTGGCGTACAGATTGCCATGAATGTACCACCCAATGATTGGGAGCGGATCGATAATAATGATGGAACTCATGTGGCATTGGCAGAGTCCAATCGCGTGATGTTCTTGGTGGTCCGCCATACCGAAGGGACTCCTACAGCAGATCCCCGAGTGCGGGAAGCTATCGATTATGCCATTGATGATAAGGCATTGGCGGAGCAGCTCTTAGGTGGAGCTGGAGTTCCGACGAGAACTCGGGTAACACCAGGCAATATTGGTGCTAATCCCAATCTCTATAATGATTATCTCTATGATCCAGAGAAGGCGAAGACACTCCTTGCAGAAGCAGGATATCCTAATGGTTTGACCTTAACCCTTCATTCACCACAGGGTCGTTACCTTCAGGATCGGGAGGTGGCGGAGATGATCGTTGCCTATCTCGGTCAGGTAGGGATTCAGGTGAATTTGGACTTCATGGAGTGGAGTAATTTTGTGGAGATGCGGAAGGCGAAGAACAACAAGGAACTCTATCTCATCGGGATCGGTAATTCCCTCTTTGACGCGGATCTAGTCGTGGATTTCTATCATTCCCAACGAGCAGCGGGTGAGATCGATTATGCTAATGCTGAGGTGGATCAGCTGATTGAAGCAGCGCGTATCAATATGAATGCAGAGGAACGGGAAAAGCAGTATCAACGGATCCAGGAGATTATTGCAGAGGACCGTCCCCATATCCATCTCTATCTACAGAAGAGCAATTATGGTGTGAGCGATTCCATTCAGTTTGCGCCACGTCTCGATGAGATGATTATCGCTACAGAAATTAAACGGAAGTAGAGGATAGCATGAGATTTTTCATTCGCCGAATTTTGCAGATCATTCCAGTGTTGTTCATTCTATCATTCGTTGTTTTTAGTCTACTCTTTCTGGCAGGCGATCCCGTGGCACTCATGCTACCAGAGGATGCAACAGCAGAGGATATTGAGAATTTACGGAAAGCATTGAAGCTGGATCGACCCTTTATCATCCAGTATGGCAACTATTTGCTCAATCTACTGCAAGGAGATTTTGGCACCTCCTTTAAGTATAAGCAAGCGGCACTGCCCATTGTCTTAGAGCGGATTCCTGCTACCTTAGAGCTGGCTATGGGTTCCATGCTGGTGGCCACTCTCATCGCCATTCCCTTTGGAATCTGGTCCGCAACGCGCCAGAACTCGCTCCTCGACCTCTTCATTACAGGGGCTTCCGTGGTAGGGAAGGCGATGCCCAACTTTTGGTTGGGGATTATGCTGGTTCTTCTATTGGCGGTTACCTTCCCGATCTTCCCGGTTTCGGGGCGAGGGACCTGGCTCAATCTGGTGCTACCAGCCATTACCTTGGGAACAGGGATCGCTGCAGAGATGACACGCCTACTCCGATCTAGCATGATCGAGATTCTTGGTCAAGATTACATTCGTACCGCCCAGAGCAAGGGTCTCCATGATGGCATGGTGACGGTGAAGCACGCCTTTCGGAATGCGTTGGTGCCTACCATTACCATTATGGCGTTACAAACCTCCACCTTAATCGGTGGTACCTTGATTACCGAGACGGTCTTCTCCTGGCCAGGTTTAGGGCAACTTCTCATTCAGTCCGTCAATTCACGGGACATGGCCGTTGTGCAAGCGGCAGTCTTTATCATTGCCCTCTTTGTTATTGGCATGAATCTAGTAGCTGATCTATTCTATCGCATCTTCGATCCACGAATTCGTTATGACTGAGGGGGGAGAATAGTATGAAGCAATCCATGGTGATACAGAGCCAGCAGCAGTTGGAAGAGCGGCGCAGTCCAAGCATTGCTCGCCGCTGGTTGAGACGTCTTCTCCGAAGCAAAACAGGTACGGTGGGCTTTCTCATCGTTAGCCTCGTCTTTTTGGTAGCGTTCCTTGCACCGGTGATCACCCCCCATGATCCTAGTGCTACCAATCCCATGCTCATGTTTAAGCCACCTGCTTGGCAGGAGGGGGGTGAGCCGGGCTACTGGCTGGGGACAGATAATCTCGGCCGTGATCTCTTAAGTCGAATCATTGCCGGTACACAGATTACGCTCTTGGTGGGGATTTGCTCTGTGCTAGTTGC
The DNA here is from genome assembly GCF_001049895.1 of Rubeoparvulum massiliense. Taxonomy (GTDB): domain Bacteria; phylum Bacillota; class Bacilli; order Rubeoparvulales; family Rubeoparvulaceae; genus Rubeoparvulum; species Rubeoparvulum massiliense. The sequence continues at coordinate 339,076 of NZ_CVPE01000005.1, read as the reverse complement.
AGGTACTATCGGGATCTTGGTAGGAATCATCGCTGGATTCTATGGTGGCATTATCGATAGTATGCTAATGCGCATTGTGGACTCCTTTCTCGCTTTGCCCAATATTTTGCTCACCTTGGTGGTGGTCAAAATTTTGGGACCCAGTGTGCTAACCCTGATCTTTGTGTTAGGGATTACCAATTGGGTCAGCTATGCTCGCGTAATTCGCAGCGAGGTCTTAAGTCTCAAGGAGCGGGAGTTTGTGAAGGCTGCTCGGTCCATGGGAGTACGGAATGGCATCATTCTCTTCCGTCATCTGGTTCCCAATATCCTCCCTTCCTTCATCGTGATCTCTACCTTAAGTGTGGCCACCACCATTATTTTAGAGGCCTCCTTAAGCTTTCTTGGCTTAGGTATTCAACCCCCAGATATCTCTTGGGGACTCATGCTCAATTCAGGACGGGATTATCTAGCCAGTAGCTGGTGGGTGGCCACCTTCCCAGGCTTAGCCATCACCATCACGGTGCTAGGGATCATCTTCCTCGGTGACTGGCTGCGGGATGTTCTTGATCCTCGCTCCCAGGTGCGAAAGTGAGGTATCCAGGATGAATCAGTGCTTATATGAAACGAGTTGTGTTAATAGAATCGAAGAATTGAACCAGGATAGTAGCTCAAGTCAGCAGCCACTTTTAGAGGTGAAGGATCTCCACACCTATTTTTATGGTGAGGATGGGGTGGTACCCTCGGTGAATGGCGTGAGCTTCTCCATCAAGGCAGGGGAAGTAGTGGCGCTCGTTGGTGAATCAGGCTGTGGAAAAAGTGTCACCTCGCTCTCCATCATGGGGTTAATTCGTCCACCTGGGAAGGTAGAAGGAGAGATTTGGTTCCAGGGGCAAGATCTGACGCGCTTAAAGAAACAGGCGCTACGCCAGCTACGTGGTAAGGAGCTAGCCATGATCTTTCAGGAGCCCCTAAGTGCATTGAATCCTGTGATTACCGTGGGAGAGCAGATTGCCGAAGGGATTCGACTTCATCAAGGGATGAAGCGGAAGGAGGCCAGGGAGGAGACGATCCGCTGGCTCCAATATGTCGGGATTCCCCGGGCTCGTGAGGTCTATGATAACTATCCCCACCAATTGAGTGGGGGTATGCGGCAGCGGGTGATGATCGCCATGGCCCTCTCCTGTCAGCCCAAGCTACTCATCGCCGACGAGCCTACCACAGCATTGGATGTAACCATTCAAGCCCAGGTGCTGCAGCTGATGCGCAGGATCGTAGCGGAGCAGCAGACAGCCATCTTGCTCATTACCCATGACTTAGGTGTGGTGGCGGAGATGGCAGATCGCGTTGTGGTGATGTACGCAGGCCGGGTGGTGGAGGAAGGGGATGTGGCATCACTCTTTGCCAATCCGCAACATCCCTATACAAAAGGGCTACTACAGAGCACGCCCCGGATTGACCAGCTAGAAGAAGAGCTGTATGCCATCGAGGGGAATGTTCCTCACCCCGGGGCATTGCCTCATGGCTGTAAGTTTCATCCCCGTTGCCCCGTGGCACTAGAAACCTGTATCCATGAAGATCCACCTCTGCAAGGGATTGGGAAGGCAGGGATAGATCCAGAGCTAGAGAGTACAGGGGAGCAGGGCAATAAGGTCCGATGCTGGCTACAGCAACTCCCACATGAAGGTGATGGTGAAAGCAATGGCACATAAGCGAGAGTCCAAATCAGAATATCTTTTAGAAGTCGTAGGATTAACCAAACACTTTCCCTTGAAGCAGGGCTGGCTGAAACGGGGCCCACGTTCTGGTAGCGCCTTACGAGCGGTGGATGATGTAAGTTTGACCCTCAAGGAGGGAGAGACCCTAGGAATTGTGGGAGAGTCCGGCTGTGGCAAGTCCACCACCGCCAATCTGATCATGCGCTTGCTAGAACCAACAGAAGGGAAGATCTACTTTGATGGCGTCGATTGGACAGCGCTCCCTGCCCGTGATCTTCGCGAGAAGCGGAAGGAGATGCAGATGATTTTCCAAGATCCCTATTCCTCCCTCAATCCACGGATGCGTGTCAAGGATCTGATCGCGGAGCCTCTCCGTACCCATACACAGCTTAGTCGCAATCAGATTGCTGCACAGGTGGAGGAGCTTCTAGAAGTGGTAGGACTGGATCCTTCCTATGGCAACCGCTATCCCCATGAGTTCAGCGGTGGACAACGGCAACGCATTGGCATTGCCCGTGCTTTAGCCCTCCGTCCTCGGCTCATCATCTGTGATGAACCAGTTTCTGCTCTGGATGTCTCCATTCAGGCGCAGATTCTCAATCTTCTCGTGAAATTGAAAAAGGAGTACCAGCTGACCTATCTCTTTATTGCCCATGGGCTACCCGTGGTGAAGCATATTAGCGATCGTATCGCTGTCATGTATCTGGGACAGGTGGTGGAATTAGCCTCGAAGGTGGATCTCTTCGCCCAGCCTCGTCATCCCTATACAGAGGGGCTGCTGGCTGCCGTTCCCATCCCTGATCCCAGCCTGCGGGGGAAGGAGGTACAGCTGTTGGAAGGAGATTTGCCCAGTCCAGCCAATCCTCCCAGCGGCTGTCGCTTCCACCCGCGCTGCCCTTATGCCACGCAAGTCTGTCAGGAAGAGATTCCTCCCTTGCAAGAGCTGACCATAAATCATTGGGTTGCTTGTCACCATCCTCTCCAGCAAGGAAAGGGGGCGCTCCGATGAAAGCATATTTTGAAGCGCATTATGAAGAGATGCTGGATTGGCTAGAATGTCTCGTCAACCAAGATAGTGGCTCCTCGAATAAGGAAGGGATCGACAAGCTCGGTACGATGCTACAGAAGGAGTATAGCAAGCTGGGGTTCCAGGTTGAGGTGCTCCAAGAAGAAAAGTATGGGAACCATCTTCGCATCAGGATGGAGCCAAAGGCTGGAGGTGTTAAAGCAGCTACGCCCTCCATTCTAATCATCGCCCATCTAGACACGGTCTTTCCCAAGGGAACAGCGGCATCCCGTCCCTTCCGCATCGAGGGAGAGCGGGGGTTCGGTCCGGGTGTTATCGATATGAAGGGGAGTCAGGTGATGCTCCTCTATGTGATGAAGGCATTGCTTGTTCAGCATGATCCGGCAGTGCAGCAGATTGAGATCCTCTTGAACAGCGATGAGGAGATTGGTTCGCCTTCCTCCCGTCCCTGGACAGAAGAGCTTTGCAAAGGCAAACGCTATGCCATTATCATGGAGCCGGCACGTGCCAATGGGGCCATCGTTTCGGCACGGAAGGGTGGGGGGAAGTATCGCCTTACGGTACAGGGAAAAGCCGCCCATGCTGGTATTGAGCCAGAGAAGGGGTTGAATGCCATCTATGAACTGGCGCACCATGTGATTCAGCTCCAGCAGCTCAATGGGATAGCGGAAGGTGTGACCCTCAATGTAGGGACCTTCCGCGGTGGTACCACCTGTAATACGGTACCAGCGGAAGCCACAGCCATGGTGGATATTCGTGTTACGACCATGGAACAGATGGGGCTGGTTGCCCAAAGGATTGAGCAACTTACCTCTCACACTTATCTAGCGGGGACGAAGCTACAGCTGGAGGGTGGTATCAGTCGTCCACCCATGGCGAAAACGGCTGCTACTGAAGCATTCCTAGCCCTTGTCCAACAGGCTGGTAATGAACTGGGGATCGTTGTTCAGGATACCTTCACAGGGGGTGGCTCCGATGGGAACTTTACGGCCGCCTTAGGGGTTCCTACCCTCGATGGACTAGGACCTATCGGCGGCAATGCCCATAGTGAGCAGGAGTATATTGAGCTCTCCTCCTTGATAGAACGAGGCGCTTTACTAGCAAGGCTACTACAATTGCTTGTTTAAGAGACAGAACATTCAAAAATCAAAGAAAGAAGGTGGGAGTGTGAGTCAACCAACGGTACAGGTTCATGGAAAACGTGGCTTTTTCATGCGCTTTTTAGATGTGGTGGAACGGGTAGGGAATCGCTTGCCCCATCCTTTCATGATCTTTATTTATCTGGCGGTTATCATGATTGCTCTTTCCTGGTTAGCAAGTTCCCTCGGTGCCCAAGTGGTCCATCCAGGCTCAGGGGAAGAGGTAACTGTACAGAATATGGTTTCCAAAGAGGGTCTCACCTTTATCCTCTCTTCCATGCTGAAGAATTTCTCCGGATTTCAGCCCTTGGGCTTGGTCTTGGTGATGATGCTAGGGATGGGTCTTGCCGATAAGGTAGGACTGATTGAGACCTTTATGCGGCGGGTGATCCTCAATGCGCCAGCTCGCCTGGTTACCTTCGCTGTGGTTTTTGCTGGGGTCATGGGCAATCTGGCGTCGGATGCGGCATTTGTTATCGTACCTCCGCTAGCTGCAACAGTCTTCTATCATCTGGGTCGTCACCCCTTGGCAGGCTTAGCAGCAGGTTTCGCCGGGGTAGGTGCTGGTTTTACGGCGAATCTCATCCCTGCAGGTACCGATGCGTTAATGGCGGGGATTACCACGCCCATTGCACAGACCATTACTCCTGGCTTAGAGGTATCCATTGTGGATAACTACTACTTCATGGCGTTTTCTGTTTTGGTGCTATCACTGGTGGGGACCTGGGTGACGGAACGTTTGGTAGAGCCCAAGCTGGGCGTATATGAAGGGGAGATCCAGCAGGCGCTAGAAGAGATTAGCCCCCAGGAGATCCGCGGCTTACGCCGTTCAGGTATCGCGTTCTTATTCTATGCAGCAGTTATCGCATTGATCACCATCCCAGCCAATGGTTGGCTCAATAGTGCACCAGGTGAGCCATTTCATAAATCTCCGTTCTTTCAGGGTATCGTACCCCTCATCCTCTTTGCGGTGGTGATTATGGCTATCACCTATGGGGTAACCGTGGGAAGGATTAAGGGTAGTCGCGATATTCCTCACTTAATGGGCGAAGCGATGAAGGATATGGCAGGCTTCATTGTTCTGATCTTTGCTGCTGCCCAATTCATCGCCTACTTTAAGTATAGTAATCTGGATATTTGGTTGGCCGTGAAGGGAGCCGATCTCCTCACTGCCTTAAATCTCACAGGGATGTCGACGATTATTGGGTTTATTATCCTAACCGCCTTCTTGAACCTCTTTATCTTTAGTGGCTCAGCACAATGGGCCTTGATGGCGCCAGTCTTCGTGCCCATGTTCATGATTCTCAACTATGACCCCGCCTTTATTCAACTGGCATATCGGATTGGGGATTCCTCTACCAATGTCATTACACCCCTCAATCCCTACCTACCGATTATTCTCATTGCCATGCGCCAATATAGTAAAAATGCCGGCTTTGGTACCCTCATGTCTACGATGTTACCTTACTCCATCTTCTTCTTAATCAGCTGGACCGTGCTCATGGTAGCTTGGGTACTACTAGGGATTCCAATTGGACCAGGGATCGGCATGTTGATGCGCTAGATTATGTAACCCAAATCGATCATACGATTCACACAAGGAGGCAGAATGATGAAACTGCAATTAGAAGAGATCGCTGCGCATTGGGGTGAGCATTTGGTTCAGATGCGACGCCATCTCCACCAATATCCTGAGTTAAGTGGCGACGAGGTGGAAACCTCTGCTTTTGTCCAAGCAGAGTTAGGACGTTTGGAAATCCCATATAAAACCGGCTTCGCTAAGACCGGAGTATTAGGGATCTTAGAGGGAGGGAAGCCTGGAAAAACCGTTGCTTTACGCGCTGACATGGACGCCCTGCCTATTCTTGAAAAGAATGAGGGACCGGTGATCTCCATGCGCCCAGGTGTCATGCATGCCTGTGGTCATGATGCCCATACTGCCATGCTTCTAGGTGCAGCAGCCATCCTCAAGGAGTATCAGGCAGAGCTGCCAGGTCGTGTGCTCTTTATCTTTCAGCCTGCGGAGGAGCAAGTGCCCCATGGTGGCGCTCAGCCTATGATGGATGATGGGCTCTTTGACCAGTATCTACCCGATGTGATCTATGGACAGCATGTCTGGCCTGATCTACCAGTGGGGACCATTGGGGTGAAGGAAGGTGCGATTATGGCCAACTCCGATGGCTTTACCATCACCATTCATGGTGCAGGTGGGCATGCGAGTATGCCACATCAAGGTCTCGATGCCATTGTGGTGGCAGCCCAGATGATTAATGCCCTTCAGACCATCGTCAGCCGTAATATCAATCCCTTGGAGCCAGCCGTCCTCACTATTGGAAAAATAACCGGTGGGTACCGCTACAATGTGATCGCTGATGAGGTGGTGTTGGAGGGAACTACACGTTCTCTCGATCCCAAGGTTCGTCTCCTCTTGAAGGAACGTTTACATCAAGTGGTAGAACAGGTGGCGGAAGCCATGGGTGCTCGTGCCACCGTGCAATTCCAAGAAGGCTATCCCGTCACCTTCAATTCAGCCCATTGGGTGGAACAGGTCCGAAAAACAGCACATCATCTCCTTGGTACAGGCAATACACCTGCCATTCAACCCTCCATGGGAGGCGAGGATTTTAGTCGTTTTCTCCAGCGCATTCCCGGTGCCTTCTTCTGGCTAGGCTGCGCCTTACCGGATCGTCCTGTGCAGAAACCCTTGCATGATCCGCAGTTTCAGTTGGATGAACGGGTGCTGCCCATTGGAGCGGGGTTGATGGCACAATTAGTACTTGATACGTTATTGAGTAAATAAGCTGTGGTGGAAGTTGGGGGGTGTAGGGTTTTCGCGCTCCTGCAACCGGAGGTTGCGGTGTCGCTGCTCTAACCCCACACCCCCCAACTTCAAATCAACTGATTTACAATAGTATGAGGTGAGTGGAAGGATAAAGGAATGTCGACTAAGAACGCAACATTCTGTTGCAACGTCGACGGTAGTACATCCTGTATTTCGTAAATCTACGAGTCTCAATTGAAGTGATGTTGTATAATTGGATGAAATTTACTTCTATAAATAAATATGTTATGTTATACTTAAATAAAGCATAAAATAAGAAAGACCATAGGTGTTGACGCACCTATGGTCGGTACAACAGTCGCCCTCATATAAGAGTGGCAGGCTCTAATAGGTCTATGGAATAGACCACCCTATAACTTGTGGGTCATAAGGGTGGTCTATTTCCTTTTATCTAGTAGCATTATGATCAATACACCAAATGTGAGCATTAGTGATAATGCATGGTATACTGACATCAGCCTCACCCCCTTCCATATGGAATGGAGTGAGCCAGACCACCCTTAAGGAGCCTAACTATTGTATAAGATATATAATACCATACAATCCAATAAATGTGTTTACAAAAATAGTAGCAAATGGTATTGTTAATTTTAGCATAAATAAAAAAGACCGTAGGTGCGCTAACACCTATGGTCGATACAACAGTTGCCCTCATAAAAGAGTGGCAGGCTCAAGTCATTTGTGAAATAGACCATTCTTAAGTTATTCTAGGTCATAAGGGTGGTCTATTTTCTTTTGACTATACTAATCTTCAAAGCCAATTCTTCTTCACAATGGAGGGCATGTAAAAAAGAAGTAGAAATTAGTGAAAAAAGTCACATATTTGAATAAGGATTGAAACTTATTGTGTGAGAGGGAGCACTTTTCCCTCATTTTCTGTGTTCTCCATTGCCTTATTCAATGGCTGGTTTAGAATGGGACTGAATTGCTAGACCATACAGAAAAGAGAAAGGGGTACAAGTTGATGAAACAACATCGTCGACTAACATTATTATTGACAATTGTGCTCGCTCTTAGCTTCACACTATTTGGCTGTAATAGTGATGATAGCGCTACGAAGAACGAAGCACCAGCAGAAGCACCTGCTGAAGCTCCTGCAACAGATGCACCAACAGAAGCAGCTGACGCACCACATGCTCTTGTTTTCATGACGGACTTTGGTCTTAAAGACTCTGCCGTCTCTGCAATGAAAGGGGTAGCCTTTGGTGTTGACCCTGAATTAAAAATGTTTGATGTAACTCATGAAATTCCTGCTTATAATATCTGGGAAGCATCCTATCGTTTATACCAAGTTGCTGCTTACTGGCCAGAAGGAACTGTTTTTGTTTCTGTAGTAGACCCTGGTGTCGGTACAGATCGCAAATCTGTTGTAATGAAGGACAAAGCAGGCCACTACTTTGTAACTCCTGACAATGGTACTTTAGGATTGGTTGCAGAGGATCTTGGTATTGAATCCATTCGGGAAATTGATGAATCTAAGAACCGTCTTCAAGGCTCTGAAGATTCCTATACCTTCCATGGTCGTGACGTTTATGCCTATACCGGTGCACGTCTAGCTTCTGGTACCATCACTTATGAAGAAGTAGGTCCAGAGCTACCTGCTGAAGTGGTTACCATGCCTTATCAAAAAGCAGAATTGAAGGATGACGTACTATCTGGTAATATTCCAATTCTTGATGTGCAATACGGAAACGTATGGAGTAATATCGGAAAAGATCTTGTAGACGAGCTTGGTATTAAGATTGGTGATATGGTTCACGTAGAATTCTACCAAGGTGACAAGCAAGTTTACGCAGGCGATATGAAATATTGCCATACCTTCGGTGATGTTGAAGAAGGTCAACCATTGCTTTACTTAAATGAATTGCTCTATCTATCTGCTGCTATTAACATGGACAGCTTCTCTGATGTTCATGAAGTATATGCAGGGAATGATTGGACAATGAAGGTTAGTAAAGTGAAATAAGAAAGTGAAATAAGAATTGGTAGAAGCGTGTGTAGTAGGGTCTTCGCGCTCCTGCAACCAGAGGTTGCGGTGTCGCTGCTCTTACCCTACAACACACGCTTCAAAACTTTTATTTGCACTTTTACGTAACAGCTAGGAAGAAGAGAATATATCATTAGGAAAGCATGTATCGTTGGAGCTTCGCTATACTTAGCCCAACGATACATGCTTTTTTATTTGGGGTGCGTTAGGTTGAGTATGATGTAGGTGGGGCTGATAGTGTGGTGGCGCAGAGGACACGAATGACAGTGTGAAGAAAATATTAGGTATAACCCCTTATATTGTATATAATGGAGCTGGATGTTAGTACAAACTTGAGGGGAGAGATTGGAATGCAATGGAAACGTTTAGTATTTACAGCTTTGGCGTTGGTGCTTGTGGTGGTGTTGATTCAGCCGGCGTTCGCGAGTACAGCTGGCAATGATGGGCAAGGGAATCAAACAGCTCAGCCAGTTCAACCAGCTCCATCAGATCTGCCAGCTTCGTCAGCAGGGAATCAAGGGGTGGCTGAAGAACAAATACAAATGAAGAAGGTAGAGCGAAATGCATTGGTCCTTCAGTCGGACTTTGGCTTGAAGGACGGGGCGGTGTCAGCCATGAAAGGGGTAGCCTTTGGCGTCGATCGTGAGTTGGCCATGTTTGATTTGACCCATGAGATCCCTGCCTATGATATTTGGGAGGGTGCTTACCGCTTGATGCAGACCGCTAGCTATTGGCCAGCAGGAACGGTGTTTGTCTCTGTGGTGGATCCAGGTGTGGGGACAGAGCGCTCATCCATTGTGTTGAAAACAAAGACAGGCCATTATTTTGTGGGACCCGATAACGGCAGCTTCGGCTTGGTGGCAGAGTCCATGGGTGTGGAAGCAGTGCGGCAGATCGATGAGACGAAGAATCGCCTAGAAGGCTCAGAGGAATCCTATACCTTCCATGGACGAGACGTCTATGCCTATACAGGGGCACGCCTTGCTTCAGGGCAGATCAGCTTTGAGGAAGTGGGTCCTTTATTAGAAGCCAAAGTGACAGCCATTCCTTATCAAAAGGCGGAGCTGAAGAATGGGGTATTCAAGGGCAATATTCCCATCCTGGATATTCAATATGGCAATGTGTGGACCAATATTGATAAGAAGCTTTTCGATCAGTGGAAGCCTCAGTACGGTGATCAGTTCCTCGTAAAAATCTATCATGAAAAAGCATTAATATATGAAGGAACGATTCCCTACCAATACAGCTTCGGTGGTGTAGAGGAAGGAGAGCCCTTGCTTTACTTCAATAGCTTGATGAACCTATCACTGGCCATCAATATGGATAATTTTGCAGCAGTGCATCAAGTGGGATCTGGGGCAGAATGGAGTATTGAGATCACAAAGATAAAGAAGTAAGATGTACTACATGAATAGAAAGTGTGGATTAGAGTAAATTTTAGATACGAGGAATTATGGCGATGAAGAATGAGAATAAACATGCTGTTCAAAAACGTTCATATGGTCGGAGGAGCTACTTCTGGTGGCTTCTCCTCTTATTCTGGCTGGGCGTCATCTTTATCTTCTCATCACAGCCCTATCAGGTCCAGGATATTCGTCCATTCTTGGCACAGCATGTGGATCGGGCTTGGGTGGAAGCGAAGCTAGGGGATTGGACATTCATCTATGAAGGGCGAGAGATCAGCATCGCAACACGAGGAGTGCCTGCTTTTCTGGAGTTTTTGATCCGCAAGGTAGCGCATATCGTGGCGTTTGCCTTTCTAGCCCTTGTGACATGGCTGATCTTACAGCGATATTGGCCACGCTTAGGCTGGCGTACCTATCCCGTCGCTTTTTTTCTAACCATCCTGTATGCTATCCTCGATGAATTGCATCAGTATTTTACCCCTGGACGTCTTGCCTCTTGGACCGATGTGATGATCGATGGAGCAGGCGCACTGGTCATCTTAATCATCATCGCATTGATTCAATTCATAGGCTGGTTTATTAGCGGTTTCAGAGAGAACTGATAACAGATTGGTAACCTTTTCATATATTGTGCGTCTAATCAAGTGGATGCACGAGACGGTTCGATAAACGAAACAACGAAATAAATAAACATCTAGAGATGCAGATGCTGATGTAAAGGAAGATTTGTGATGGTGAATAATAAACAGGCAAGCCACCATGGAGGCTTGCCAACCACTTTGATTCTAGATATCCCATTTTCCACCCTCACCTTTGCTGAGACGGTGGATTGGTGCACGCAACGGATTGAAGCGAAGGAAGCCACCCATGTGGTGACAGCCAATCCGGAGATCGTGATGATGGCACAACGAAATCTCTCATTTCGCCGGATTTTGCAGGAGGCCGAGATGGTGACACCGGATGGGATCGGGATTGTGATAGCAGCCAAGTGGCGCAACCAGCCCATCTATGAACGGGTGACTGGTTACGACCTCTTCCAAGCACTTCTACAGGTGGGTGAGACGAAGGGTTGGTCAGTCTTCCTGCTCGGTGCCTCTCCCGATGCCAATACAGGAGCAGAAGCGAAGATCAAAGAACGTTTTCCCGGTGTCCGTGTAGTGGGACGGCAGCATGGTTACTTTCCTCCTGAAGCGGAAGGAAGGATTGTGGAACGTATCCAAGAGGCCAAGCCCGATCTCCTGGTGGTGGCCATGGGAGCACCTCGGCAGGAGGAGTGGATCGCTCGCTATCGTGAGGAGCTTCCACCGATGCTGATGATTGGTTTAGGGGGAAGCCTTGATGTCATGGCGGGGAAGGTGAAGCGGGCACCGCAATGGGTGCAGTCCATTCATATGGAGTGGCTCTATCGTCTGCTGAAGCAGCCTTCACGCTGGAAGCGGATGCTGGATCTCCCACGTTTTCTCTATCATGCTTGGAAAGAGTGAGACAATAGCAGAGCTGGCATCAAGTATAAAATCAAGTTGAATCTTTATGACATTGGTGGTTTAATAGATAAGGCAGGAATGCTAGATAATAGAACCAATTTTCAGTGGTATTTTTCAGCGGTATTTTCAGTGGGAAAAGGAGACTTAAACGAGGTGTTACGTATATGACGGCACTCTATTGGGGAATATTTTTCCTAGCTTTAGCCATTGCCTGGGTGGTCACACCATTGGTCAAGCGCTTAGCATTAAAATGGAAGGTTGTATCCTATCCCAACGCGCGGCGTGTTCACACGTCTGCGATGCCACAGATGGGGGGCTTGGCCATTTTCATCGGGGTAACGGTGGCCTTTATCTATATTATGCTCCACCCCAATCTACCTTATTGGCATGAAGCGATCGGTATCTTCCTTGGTAGTACAATTGTGTTGATTACAGGTATGATCGACGATAAATATCAGATTTCACCACGGAAGAAGCTGCTCGGGCAACTCCTAGCTGCGACGGTCGTGGTGGTATCTGGACTGAGCATTGATATGGTGAATCTACCATTCAATGGTCGCTGGGATTTGAGCTGGTTAGGCATCCCCTTCACCATTCTCTGGATTGTGGGGGTTACCAATGCCATCAACCTCATCGATGGATTAGATGGATTAGCAGCCGGTGTCTCGGCCATTGCTACCGCCACCATGCTAATCATGGCTATTCTGATGGGGAATGTTGTAGTTATTCTCTATGCCTGCGCATTGCTCGGTGCAACGCTCGGCTTTCTCTACTTTAACTTCCATCCCGCGAAGATCTTTATGGGAGACACAGGAGCACTCTTCTTAGGTTTCATGCTTGCCTCACTTTCCGTGTTAGGCTTTAAGCATGTTACCTTCTTCTCCTTCATCATCCCGATCGTCATGCTGGGCGTACCCATTTGGGATACACTCTTTGCCATCGTACGACGGAAGTTGAATAATCAGCCGATCTCCATGGCAGATAAGGGACATTTGCATCACCGTCTCTTACAGATGGGCTTCACCCATCGGCAGACTGTCTTAATTATCTATGGGATCAGCATGGTCTTTGGCTTGAATGCCATTATCTTCTCTGTTTCCACCCTTTGGGTGGCGCTCACCATGTTGGTGGTGTTACTCCTTGGAATCCAGTTTAGCTCGGAGATGCTAGGATTGTTGAGCCATCATCGTCCTCTTCTTAGCTTGTTGCATCTGGAGCATCTAGCACGGCAGCCCCATGTAACGGCAACAGCCACTGCACATGGGCAAGGAAGCGGACAGAAGAAGTAACTTTGTTGAAGGAATCGTAATATCGTAATCATTTGGAAAAAGTCGTTTAAATGAACATGTTCATAGGCTGGAATCCTTCAGAGGATCCAGCTTATTTTTGTGGCAAAATATAATACGAAATGCCTATATATGACCAACAGAACATAAGATTAGCACGAAACCCAAAACTTTTTTATTAAAAAGGCGTCAATAAATGTAGAGGAATGGGAAATCTTACATAGGAAAGTTGAAGCAAGTAGGATGATAGAACTGCTTATAGTTGCCCTTCATTCTGCCGATAAGAGTAATAGTCTGTTAAACAAGCAAGAGTAAGGGAAACGGGGAAAAGGAGGAAACTCGGCGGTGTTGTCTCTACGAAAAATAAGTAGTCAAGAATAGGACTATGATTCTATATGTTTAAAACATAGAATTTGAAGCTACTAAAGAGTTCTTCATATTCTCCACTAGATTATGTATGGCATATTCGACCTGTAAAGATGTAATCGTAAACCATCATTAACAGTGTAAGCCTGATACAAAGGAGGAAACGGTGAATGAATACATGGAAAAAATCAGCGATCCTAATGTTAGTATTTGCACTTCTGGTAACGATGATCCCACCATTGCCGAAAGTGCAAGCAATCACAGGAGCAATTACAATTGACCAATATGGTGTAGCCAATAATATCATGCCACCAATGGAAAAAATCTCTAAAATAACAACACCTTCAATCACTATATCAGGGAATATTCAAGGAATCACCGAAGATGATATACCTTATCTCTATTATGTGATCGAACAGGTGAATGAAAGTGGAACCCTTGTTGAAGGGAATCGAATCTTTGTAAGAGATAATCCAGCGAAGATTCCAATGGAGAATGGTGTATTTGTTAAAGACCGATACGAGTTTGATCGCGTCCAACTCTTTGAAGGCGTCAACAAAATCACTGTACGTTATGAAAAACAGGGAACGATTCAGGAATCGCAACCAGGTTACGTTATTTTCCGAGCAGCACCTACGCTTTATGATTTGAAAGTGAACGGTCAAGAATGGAAGGCAGACAAGCCTTATCCTGAAACTGCCGAAAGTAACACTGCTGTTGCGATTGAAGGGAAAGGTGAGAACCTTCAAGAAGTATGGGCTAAAAACACAAGTGATCCTGAAAGAGTTGTAAAGGTAGATCCTAGCAGGGGACAATTTTACTTCAATGCAGGTATCAATCCTAACTCATCTTACATGTTAAGGTTATATCCTGGTGATAACTACATCACCTTAACAGGTCGAGGCATTGGGGAAGATATGTATGCCTTAGAGCGAAATTTAATCTATAACACAGGAGCATATTCTTACAATACAAAAATTGCTCTAGATACAAGTGAACAGCTCCTAGCACAGCAGCCTGCTTTCAATACTGAATTTGCCACTGATCCTATTCAATTTAAACTAAATACGGATGTTCGAGTCCCTTTTACAATCGATACCAATGGCAATAAAACAGCTAAGTATACCGAGGTAAAAGTCTTTATCAACGATGAAAATGGCACGCCTATTGATATTGCTTTAACAGGCGGAACATCATATGAACTATACGAAGAATTCAAATTAACTGATGTAAGCATACCAATTCATAAAAATGACGTTGATGCCAAAGGAAATGTGAAATTGATTGTGAAGTTTGATGATAATAATAAACGAATCTATCCTTTTCAAATCATTAAAAATGATCAACTATACATTACTAACGCAATTGCAAATGGCACATTCCTACAAGATGGTAATATCAATTTGCTAACGAAAACACCCGTTGAATTCAAGGTTCACGTGAGCAAAATTCAACTTGGTACTGATAAGAACTTTACCGTCAAGGTAGGTATTGATAAAGCGATATTGGATGATACCGACAAAGTAGATCCAACGCTGATAACAGTAAATGAAGAAGATAGTTACTATGAAATAAAATTTACTGACTCTGAGAAGTTTAATAACTTGAGCGAAGGACTGCACAAGATAAAGATCCAAGTATCCAATGGTACTAAGACAGCAGAACTCACCTATGATGTGTCCTATACACCAATTCCATACGTAATTTTCAAAAGTCCCTATGCAAATCAAACCTTTAGCGAAGAAGGGAATATCACCAAGATTACTGGTTACATCATGAATTTCCCTTACGATAGTACGGTTGAAGAAAAGATTACATTGAAAGTGGGTTCATTTACTAAATCACTAAAAGAACTCAAGGGCTTAACAGGGTATAAATTGGAGTCAAGAGTGGATGGTATATATTTTGAGATACCTACTACAAAAGCAACATGGGCCACAGGTGATGGCGAGCTATTTAATAAACAAGGTAAAACAAGTATCGCCTTCAATTTCTACAGTGACACAGAACGCAAAAATGTAATCGCAAAAAGTGGAATTGACATTTATATGTTCACCACGAAAGTACCACAGTTTGTTAATGTCATGCCAATTGATAATAACACCCCTGCAAAATTCGTTAAGGGGAATAGACCAGGCGTTTATCATACGACAGAAGATTATATTGCCCTTCAGGGGGATGCAATTAATATCAAGTCATTGAAGATGGTAGTACGTAAACCTAATGCCAAAGAAGAAAATTACTACTTTACATCTTCAAAATACTTTTCTAGCAAAGAAATAGATTTGAAAAAATACGATGCTGTAACCGATGTAAAAGGATTTCAAACTTACCTAGATAATAATACATCGAGACCTCATGACGAGCGCGCAAAAGTGAAGCTTGCACCTACTGGCACGACCATCATTGAATTGATTGCAGAGAATGACGGATTAACAACAATTCAGACCATTGAAATCGTGAAAGAACCACAAACCTTCCGCGTCATTGAACCAGATCTATCAAAGAGCAATGTTGTCACAACGAACATTCTCCGGGTTCGTGTTCAAGCTGAAGGTGCCGATAAAATCATTTTCAACAAAAAAGAAGCCAAAAAGGTTGTAGGGGAAACGGATGTATTTGAATTCTACACCAAGGAATTGAAAGCGAATAAAACCAATAAGATTAAAGTAGATGTCATGCGTGGAGAAGAAAAGCGAAGCGAAGAATTCGAAGTGATTTATGCAGACAAGGTTGTACCTGGAGCGCAGTATTGGACAGAATTTAACGGTACAATCAAAGCTCATTCGAATATGGTTCAAATTAACGTACCCAAAGGAACTTTCCTGCGTCGAAATGATATGAGCTATACCAATTACTATTTAACACCTGAAAGACAATTAGTCATCGCAATTGCTGACCAAAAAGATGGGCAAGTGAATCGAGATGGATATTCACCTGACCATGGTAGAGGAGCAGACTTACTCCAAGAACCTACCGAACGATTCTTCCCTATCAGCCCTCTATTCTGGATTGATGCAGGCTATATTGAGAAGCCAAGGGATGAAGAGCATGATATTACCGAAACGATTCAAGGATCTGGCACCTTACCATATGAGGGTAGAGCATTCTATGATCGAGAGTACAAAGATTTAATGGTCCCTATCACGGATAATGGTAAAGAAGTGAAATTGACCTTACAATATGATGAAAAGATCGTCGATAGTGGTTGGCCATATGTAACGGTGTATCACTTCCACTATTATCGTGACCATCGTGGTATTCCGGGATGGAGATGGGAAAACGTTGGTGGTGTCGTAGATCCGAAGAAACACACCATTACTGTACCAATTAAGGAATTTGGATACTATCAAGTCATGTATATGCGTCGCAGTTTTGAGGACGTAATTAGCCATCCATGGGCGCGTAATAATCTTGATTTGATGTACTCAAAGGGTTACATGAACAATGCAGCTAAGAACTTGTTCTTACCGAATGAGACTATCACTCGTGGAGAATTTGCTACATTGCTTGTTAAAGCATTTGAAATTCCATTAGATTATGAGGGCAACTTAACCTTTACAGACGTATATCCTTCCGATTACTCAACACGTGGGCTATATGATTATAAACGAATTGAAACAGCTGCACGGGCTGGTATCATCCGAGGAGGACTGGATGGACAGTTCCAACCTCGAAATGAGATTACTCGTGAAGATGCAGCAGTCATGATCGCAAGAGCAGCGAAAATCAAACTGGATTCCATTGAAAAGGCAAAACCAAAACTCGTAAAGCAATTCACAGATGCAGGAAATATTGATGACTACGCAGCTCCAGCAGTTCTATCGGTTGTTAAAGCGGGCATGATGGCAGGGAAACCACATGCAGCGAAAGAAGGAGAAAAGAGCAAGTTCTACTATGAACCCCAAGGGAAATTAACACGTGCAGAAGCTGCAACGATTGCAGTGAACGTATTAAGCAACGCGAAGAGAATTCCAAAACAATAATAAAAGTGAACAGAGCACAAAAGGGTGACTCCATTCAATCACATTTAGCGATTGAATGGAGTCACCCTTACTCATTCTCCTATGTATACCTCAACCTATGTTCTAGAAGATCTCATGCCTCATCAAATCCTCATAATACCTCGCAATCGTAAAATGCGGATTATCAACGATGGTAGTATGATACCGATACAACCAATCCACATTCATCATTAATTCATCGTTCAATTGCGCTTTCATCGATGTAACCCTCTTCGAGACATCTACCAAGTCCCCCTCGTGATAGAGATCTAGAAGTGGTTCTAACTCTCTTTGTGCACAAGGATACCACTTGTATAAGGTGCTGAGTGAATCAAAAAATAAGCAGAAGGCAAAGTCATCATAGCTGTGGAACTGAATCAAACGATTCTCATGCATCTTCTCTGCACTGGTATACCAGAATTGCAGGTAGAAGTAGTATTCTTCATCAGTGAACTTCTTGCCTTTGTTCATCATGACCATTTCGTGCCAGGTGGGATACTCCCCATATTCTCGAAAGAGCTCTTCCCAATGTGCAAGTTCCGCAGAGTTCCACCCATGTGGATAATCCTCTACTTTATATTTAAAGGAAGAGGGTATGAAGAGCTGACGTTCAGCGAATTCCTCTAGTAGGAATGGTACACGACGATTCATAGAATTCACTCTCCTTCATCAACAAGTACAATGGTAAGCGACTAGATGATATCTACAATGGTACATTGAAGATATTACCATAAGTTGAACTTTAAATATACATTGATTATACAAAATAAATATATTAATGTTACAAAAGCATGAACTTTGCGATTCAATCCGAGCTAATAGCCAGCAACCAAACCTATAAGTCACCTCAACGAGAGCGTAGTGTATTAATGAGGTCAATCAATGAATTGGTTCTATTCATCCACCCTGTACCATAAATAAAAATAACGGACATTCACTTGTCCGTTATCTGCCATTAATCACGTATATAACCGGTAAGAGCCTACGGTTCACTAGACAATGTTCCTACTACATATCTTGCAATCTTCGCTCAGGAGAGATCATGCTCATGTGGATTCACTTCCACATCCACATAGACCTCTTCCATTTCCTCGATAACCGCCTCACCATTGGTCAACTCCAGCATCCAGTCGTGGAAGCTCGCTTCTGTTCCACTAGGAACTGCCACAAGATAGCTCACCTTCTCTAAGAAAATGGTCTCCTGTACCAGGGTCCCTGCCTGCCGATATTGATGATCCAGCTTACCCTGCCAATGATAATCCACCGTCACCTTCACCAGACGATGTCTAGTTCGCTCTATCACACCAGTAGCCAGAATACCAGCTGTTGTCGCTTGGCTATAGGCTCGAATCAATCCACCAGCGCCTAGCTTAATCCCGCCGAAGTAGCGAGTCACCACCACAGCGGTATCCTTTAAGCCCATCTTCTTAATCACTTCTAGGATGGGCTTCCCAGCTGTCCCAGAGGGCTCGCCATCGTCATTGGCCTTCTGCTTCTCATCATGCTCTCCCACCATATAGGCAGAGCAGTTATGGGTGGCATTCCAATGCTTCTTCTTAATCACTTCAATGAACTGAATGGCGTCCTCCTCGGTCTCCACATGAGCCACATAACCGATGAAGCGAGATTTCTGGATGATGATTTCATCCTCACCTTCTGGACGTACTGTACGATATTTCATTAATTGGTACATCATATGTATCATAACCTCCGATTCCCAAGGATAAATAGGCGCAACTTTTCATATTCAGGTCACGTCTAACACTCTAGAGAAAAGCAAGAAAAAGTAAATTGAACATCTTCAATACGTACTCTACGATTCATGCTGAAAAAAGTTCTTTTTTAGCGAAAAAACTTGCTAGTAGAGCAGGGATTCCTATTCTGACAACGAAATAGGTAGGAAGAAGTATTGATTTTATTATGAGAAAAAGTTCTCATAAGCGCAACTTTTGATTCTCCTATGCGTTTAAGGATATAGAAGAGAAGTGTAGATAGCAAGGCAACATTTTAATATAGTAAACCACTTAACCTCTTTACGTCGCTGCAGAAAATGGATATACTTAAAGACATGTCCATTCTGCAGGTTTTGCTAGTTTTTGCTATTGGTTATCAACTTTCTGTATTCTATATAGAATACAGAAGCTCCTATAGAAATAGAGATAGAGATAAAAATCTCGCTCATCTCGGGAAAGGGGGTGCGTACATATGAGAGAACAGAGCACTACAAACAATATCTTTCAACCGAAACATGTTAGAGGAGGAGAAACGAAAGTTATGAAGGCTATGAAAAAAAGTATTCTCACATTTCTTGCATTCGCGCTAGTCTTCACCATGGCTATGCCAGCTTTCGCTGCTAATGTGGCAACAGGTGCACAATACAGCGATATCGAAAATGCTGACGTTGCTGATGCTGTGAAGGTTCTTTCTAGCTTAGCAGTATTACAAGGTTATCCAGATGGCACATTCAAACCAGACAACTCTATTACTCGTGCAGAATTCTCTGCTGTAGTAGTTCGTTTACTTGGCTATGAAAAAGCAGCTCAAGCAGCTGTGGGTAAAACTCCATTTAAAGATGAAGTTCTTCCATGGGCTTCTGGCTATGTAAACATTGCAGTTCAACAAAACTTGTTAACTGGTTATCCAGATGGCACATTCCGTGCTAACCAACCTGTTACACAAGCTGAAGCATTAACAATCTTAGTTCGTGCACTAGGCTACAAAGCACTTGCTGACAAACAAGGCCAATGGCCATACAACTACATCGTTATGGCTGATTCTATTGGTTTAACTGAAGAACTTGATGGTGTAGTTGCTAACCAACCAGCTAATCGTGGTTTCGTAGCTCTTGCTTCCGAAGCTGCATTAACAGTTCCAAAAGCAATTGCATCTGGTTTTACAATCAATGGTGAAGTTAACTATGTTGTAAGTGGTACTCAAGGTACTAAAGAACAAACCATCTTAGCTAATGACCTTAAATTTGTATCACAAAAAGCTATCGTAACTGCTATTCCACGTACTGATAGCAAACTTGATGATGATGAAATCAAGATCGCTTATAAAGATGCAGATGACAAGAACGTTACTAAGACTGTAACTGTACCAGCTGGGTTCGACTTTGAATTGGCATTTGGTACTGAAACAACTTTTTACCTTGATAACAGCGAAGTCGTATATGCTAAAGCTGGCGATGTATTATACGATGCTGTAAATACTAAAAATATTGCTGACAAAAAGGTTAAATTAGTTGATGCAGACAAATCATATGAGTTTGCTGACAAAGTAACCGTTTATATTGATGGTAAAGAAAAGGACATTGAAGATTTAACAGTACTTAACTATGAATATGGAAAAATTGCTCTAGATAAGAGCGATGATATTCGTTTCATCGAAGTATACAGCTTGCCTAAATATCTTGTAGTTGAAGAAACTAAAGATGATGTTGTATACAGCTATGGTGAAACTCTAGATGTTGAAGATTATACCATTGTTAAAGATGGTAAGACTGTAAAAGCAGAAGACCTACAACAAGGTGATATCTTCTTCTACAGCACAACAGCTGAATTTGCTGAAGTATTTAATAACACTGTAACTGGTGAGATTTCTCATGTATTCACTGATGGAATCCGTGTAGACAGTGAAGACTACTCCTACGATAAAGCTGTGTATCTAGATGAAGATAAGCTTAGCGAATTTGGTGAAGACCAAGCTAAGGCTATGAAAGAAGAAGGCGAAGTTACAGTCTTCTTAGATCGTCTAGGCGAGATGGTATTCATCTCTGGTGATCTTGGTAAGGTAGCAACATCTTCTTTATACTCCGTATTAAAAGAAAATGTTGTTAGTGACACAGAACTAGGAAGAGATATTGCCGCAGTCGAAGTTGTTAAACCAGATGGTAAATCTCAGTTATTTAAGGCAGATTCTAAAACAGAGTTTAAAAACGGTGCGGTAACAACATATGCAAAAGATTTCCCAAAAAATATGAATGTTGCAACACCTGGTTTTGAAAAGAATGATATTGTCAAGTTAACAGTTAATGATGAAGGTAAATTAACTAAAGTCGAAGTTATTTCTGGAATTTCAGTTACAGAATTTAAGGTAACTTCTACTTATGCTTCTGGAAAGAAACTACAAGATTCCGCAGTAGTTTATCTCGTTGATGGAGATAAGTATAAAGTATTCAACTGGGCTGACGCTAAAGAATATCTAAGCGTTGTTAAAGCTGGTAAAGTATATTTTGATGCTAACGATCGTGTAGTTGCAATGCGTGTAACAGATAGTGATGCAGCTGATTCTTACAAGAATTATAATGCTTATGTAAGTGATGTTAAGAACCTTACAGGTGGAAAACAACAAATTAAAGTTGTTATCGATAAGACAAAATATGAATTTGTTGTTGATGCAACTCCTGTAGTAACAAAAGGTTCTGTAATT
Organism: Rubeoparvulum massiliense; assembly: GCF_001049895.1. Classification (GTDB taxonomy): domain Bacteria; phylum Bacillota; class Bacilli; order Rubeoparvulales; family Rubeoparvulaceae; genus Rubeoparvulum; species Rubeoparvulum massiliense. Next base: position 317,407 of record NZ_CVPE01000005.1, on the reverse strand, counting down.
GTTCTACAGGTTAATGATAAGATGGACGCTGCAAAAGTTAATACAAATGCAGAAGATGCGGTTGTTAAGATTACAGGTAAGGTAAGTGAAGATCCAAATCTTCGTACTAACACTGTTAAGATTGATGGTGTGACATACGAATTTGTTTCCAATGCTTACATTTATGATGTAACAAACAAAAAAGCAGTTGAGTTACGTACTCTTAAAGATGGCGATGGAGTTGAACTATATCTTGTAAAAGGTACAACTCGTTTCGTTAACGTTGCATTGGTAACACCAGGTGAAGCGCCAAAAGATAACATTACTTCTGGTGTGGTAACTTATATTGACGAAACTCTAAAAGTTATTTATGTAGACGGTGTTCCTTATGTTTATGGAGCAGGTTCAATGGTTAAATCTCCAAAAGGTAGTATCATAGCAGTTGGTACAAATGGATTTGAAGCAGCAGGAACTTACGAATTAGCTATAAATGATGAAGTTACAGACATTAAAGTTACAGATGGTGTTATAACATCGTTAGTTGCTAATAAGATTGCTACTGTACAAACAGCAGCAGTAACTAATGTAATTAACCTTCTTAACGCTGATGCAATGAATCCAGCACATGCTACATTTAACACTGGTGGAGAAGTTGCAACAGCAAGATTAGCATACGATGCATTAACAGCACCAGCACCAGCACAAAAAGACTATGTTACAAACTATGCTAAGTTAACAGCAGCAGAAGCAGCTGTAGCATCAGCTGATGCTACAAATTTAGCAGCAGATAAAGCAGCATTAGCTGTAGGATTTACAGCTGGCGATTCTGCAACAAGCGTAACAGGTAATGTTTCATTACCTGCAGGTCCTCTAACTAAAGGCACAACAGTTACTTGGGCATCAGATGATGCAGCAATAACTGCGGCTACGGGTGTTGTAGCAAGACCAACTTATACAGCTGGAGATAAGACTGTAAAATTAACAGCAACTCTTACTAATGGAGCTGCAACAGATACTAAAGTATTTACAGTAGTTGTTAAGGCAGCGGCTATGAATGATGCTGAAAAGGTAGCAGCAGACAAGGCAGCATTAACAATTCCTGGAGACTTAAATAATGTAACAGCTAACTTAACATTAGCAACAACAGGAGTAAATGGCTCAACAATTTCTTGGGCTTCTGATAATGCAGCTGTAAGTACAGCAGGCGTGGTAACAAGACCTGCTGGAGCTGACATAAGAGTTAAATTGACAGCTACTATTACAAGTAATGCAGAAAGTGATACAAAAGTAATTGAAGTAATAGTTAAAGGTCAATAATCAAAAACTAAAAAACTAGAGACACCTAACAAGGTTCTCTAACCAAAGAAGAACCCCAGCGGAGTAAAATCCAAAGGGGTTCTTTTTTTAGTTGGCAGGGTTAAGTGGCAGGGGGGGGTTTTATTTGGTGATGGACTATTAACATTTACACTAAAATATATTTACACCCGGGGATAAAAAATAGCACCCTAGTGGACTGGCTCATTGACTGACATGAGCTTGTCTGCCGGGGTGCTTTGTTTGCAAAATATTCACACCACCAGGTGGGAGTGGGTGTTAACAACCAGACCTAAAAGCAAAACAAACCAATCAAATACGTAAAGCCCTCAAGGAGATCTAGGAGTTCTGTTGTATAATGAAGTAGAGGAGGTATGAGGGTATGTGTATAGATCCTAAAATCTGGATTAGAAAAGATGAGGAACACTTTTCTATAGAACAAGTATTAGATAGAATAATCTCCATATCAGATGATGCTTTCGATTTTTGGCAAAGCCCAAGGGGATGGGCTCCAGATTCCGCTGCAAACTTATTAGAAATAGCTAGGTTAGATTGGCTTAAAGATTTAACTTATTGTTTAAAAATATGGTTAAACCGACAAAGTCCATTGATCCAAGGTGAAATATTACTTGCGAGAACTAATTTAGGAACACTAGTTGAGGGATGGCTGAAGCTATTCTATTGTGTATATTATGAGGATTATATGAATGATGAAGAAGCATTTAGGAAGAAGAGTGGAAAGTTAATTGATCCAAATAAAATTAAATTTGAAGGATTAAAGGATTTCAGCAATGGGAAACTATGGGGAAAAGATGATGATTGGTTTAAATGGGTAGATGATATCCAAGATAAAAGAAATGCTATTCATGCCTTTAATCACAGAGATATCGGAAATGAATTAGACTTACATAAAGATATAAGAAAGTTTTATGATTTCATATTATTAATTAATGGAAGATTACCTTACCCATATTAATGAGAGTATTTTTGTCGAACGGGACAAGGGGGCAGGCATTTTTTTCATAAAATAATGGAACTAGGAATAGACCTTTCGGGATTGGTTCTTCTTTTTTATTATAAATAAGCACCCTAGCGGACTAGCTCTCAACGTTCTGAGAGGCTTGTCTGCTGGGGTGCCTTTTTTGCTATGAGGAGTTTATGTGGATTCCTTCTTAATTTCTACGATATCAGAGATATCACAATCCAGTGCTTTGCAAATTCTAACAAGGTTATCCGTGTTAACATTTTCTCCTTTTCCTAGTTTTGCGATGGACGCAGCACTAAGTCCTGTTAGCTTCCTTAAATCCTGCTTATTCATTCCTCTATCTATCAACATCTTCCATAATTTATTATAGCTTAGATGCACCATTATTCTCCTCTACATTCCAGTTTTCACCGTAAAGTTCATGACCATTTTTGCCTAATTCTAATCGAGTATTATCATATATAATTTTTGACGTACTCGGCTTATAAGAACTTGCTCTATCAAACGCAACAAAGATTTGTTTCTTGCTCTCAGCGTATATTTGCATAATTCCATCAACTGATTCATCTTCTATATTCTTAAATATCAATGAGTCGTGGGCGATTGAAGGAAGTCTAGAAAGAGATAGGACAGCAAGGTCGAATAAGACCATACCCTTATAATTTGTACCTGTCCCATCATCATCTGGCGTATAAAATGAATAGCTATTGTAAGCTTTAAACTTTAATACTGGAGCCTTATGGTTTTCATCAAATAGCCAGTCGTTGAACTCTTTCATTTTATTATTTATTTGTGTTTCTATTTCTAATAAGATGCTTTCTATACTTTGTTCAAGTGCTTGCTTGGCTCGACGCTTTTTTTCGTTCAATTCATTTAGTTTGTTATAGGCATCATTTTGAGCTTCAAGCTCGTGAATTTCTCTGGATATTCTTGAATACTGATCAAGAAATTCTGGAGAAAGGTGTGTTGAAACTCCTAGTTCGCTCATTTGTAAGTTCACTGCATTAACTGCCTCTTCCAGTTCTTTATTCTCCGATTCAAGGGACTCACGTTCCTGAGCAAACTCATCATTAAGAATAATAGCAAGCTTTTGATGAAACCCTTCAACTTCATGTAGTTGACGTAGCTTAACATTAGGAAAATATCCAACCAGCGATTCGAAGTCAGCCTCTGTAGGATATAGACCAGTTTCTAAATTTATCTTTAGTAATGATATTTTACTTTTTATTGTGCTCGACTTTTCTGTTTAATCGATATGCCTCATTTTTCAAATCCAATCTGAAATTCTCTCGCTCAATCTGTTCTTCAGAAAAATCATTATCTGTTTCTTGAGACAGTTGCTCAAGTGCCAGCTTTAAACTTTCGATTTTTGCCACATTAATATCAGATTTGTTTTTACCATCTACATGTCAATGTCATGGAAAAATGGCATTATCTTTGTCTATTGATGAACCTCTTTAATCGAGAAATCATTGGTTACTCTGTAGGTAGCAAGAAGGATGTTGGGCTAGTATACGATTCATATTTAAACTCTCAAGTAAACCTATCCAAGATCAAAGTATTCCATACCGATCGGAGCAATGAATTTAAGAATCAATTGATTGATGAAGTGCTAGAGGCCTTTAAAATACAGCGATCATTAAGCAGTAAGGCTGTCCATATGACAATGCTATCGCTGAAGCTGGATAAAAAAATTATTAAGACAGAGTTTGTGTTTAATCGAATGTTCCTTAGTTTAGAAGAGATCAAGAATGAATTGGAAGATTACGTAAATTGGCATAATCATCAAAGAATTCATGGAGCATTGAATTATATGACACCTGTGGAATATCGTTTAGCTATGATGACCGAATAAAAGCTGTATGAAAAAGTGTTGACAATCCAATCCATTTCCGTACGATTTTTTAGGTTACTTATCCTAGTCCTTTTTTATACCAAGTACAGCAGGTTTATTTAAAGCGAAATATACTCCATTAGAGAAAGTAGATATACTGCTGTTTCTCTTTAAAGAAAAAATAGACGAGTTTATACGTAAAGCATTTTTAAAAAAATACTGGAATCCATTGACATTCGACGAGAAAATTTATAACATAATTGTATGAGAATTATTACTCAAGACAGTATAATTAAATCATCTACATACTAAAGCGTCCGAGATAGGTAAAAATATACACATAGAAAAATCGGAATTGCGCAAACATAAAAAATATTGGGGAGGTACTTTTTATGAATAACCAAGATAAGGATGAATTCATTAAACAAGTCGCTGAACGAATTAAGAGAGATCCTGATACACCTATTAGTGCTGATAATCTATCAAAAATTGATAGACAGGAACATGAGACTATAGTTGAGAACCTAATCGGTAAGTATTATTTTTTAAGCTACATCAAGTATTTGCTATTAGGATTCTTTGCTTCAAATTCTAATGTTAAGTACGTTACAGTAGGGTTATTATTACTGTCCCCACTCAGTTCAATTCTTCTTTTTTTTGGCCTGCTTGTTTCTTTCTCTATCGGTTTTTCTTTATATGGGCTCTATATTTCGGGAAAGAAATCCTTAACTCTTGATAAAGAGTATCAACAGTATCAAAAAGAGATAATTGATCTTGCAAATAAGTTCTATAATATGGTTGAAAATAGGAAGGAATATTTTACTGCCTTTGAGTTGATTCCAAGTGAAACGGAAGGATGGCTACAATTTACAATTTATAAAAAGTATGATAATGATCCATCCACCAGCAGAATCTATAATAAATATATAGAGTACTATATTAATAAAAAAATACGCATCACATCTGAAGATGAACATAAAATTACATTGAAAGTATTACCCAGTTCTAATGATAATTATGAATATAGTGAACGCAATCAAAAGTTACAGCAAATTAATGATAAGATTGATGAATTCATTAAATACACTGAAACAACATTAGATGCAGAAGAGAGATTATCCCAACTTCAAAAAAAGCGTGAAATAGACACCCAATATCAAATTCTTGAGCTTGAATTAAAACAGAAGCAAAAGGATATTGAAAATAAGGTTAATGAATTAGAGAGACAAGATATCATAGCAAGTTTACAAGTTGAAAAAGAGTTACTTAAGACTAAACATATGGAAAAGGCTTTAAATAATAACACATACGAAGAAATAAAATCTGAACTAGAAGATGCCAAAAAAAATCAAAATTTGTTTGATGAATATGAAAGTGATGATACATCTACAAGCAAAAACCAAATTATATTAGAGTTTAATCCAAAAGAAAAATAAAAAAATGAGATGTCTTCATTTTATTAAACCATTAAAGAAGTGAGCTACTACAGTCAATGCAGTAGCTGCTTTTTTTATGAGCCACAGCAACACCTCAAAAAGTCTTGTCATAATTTTAAATGAATGATCATTTTAGTTTATGACAAAACTAACATATAATGTAGTAAGAGGAGGTGTAGCAATGTTAAACTTTGACTTGATTGGTAGAAGGTTTAGTGAGATACGAAAAATTAGTGGCTTTACACAAGGCCAAATAGCAGAGTATTTAGAGGTTGCTCAAAGCTATATTTCAAAATGTGAAAAAAACGAGAGACAATTTAGTGTAGATATACTAGAAAAAGCTGCAGAATTATTCGGATGCACTGTAGAATATTTTACAAATGAAGCAAGTGAATTTGTGCCAATGCCTATGGCTCTTAGGGCAAAGAGCGTAGATGTGGAGGATTTAAAGACAATTGCTGCTATGAATAAAATTGCATTAAACTTACGTTTTATGGAAGGCTTACTCGAGGGGGAATAAACAATGAAAGAGAAAATAGAACTGAATGGTGAGGCAATAAGCCTTCGTAAAGAATTTGGCGAAGATGTAGATTCCCCAATAGATATATTCTCTTTGATTCACAACAATGACGATTTAACGATGATATTTTACCCTATGAGCAATCGAGTAAGTGGAATGTGTATTAGAGATGGAAAGAATAAAATAATCGGTATTAACTCTACTTCGACCTATGGTAGGCAACGTTTTACAATAGCACACGAGCTCTATCACTTATTTTTCCATGAAGACTTTAAGGGTATAGTTTGTTCAAATGACCTTGAAGCAAACAATGACCCACAGGAAAAGGAAGCAGATATGTTTGCATCTTATTTCCTAGCACCTTATGAATCTCTGACTTATTTCATTAAAAATAAGCTTAAAAAGGAAAAGCATCAACTTGAGATAGAAGATATTGTAAGAATAGAACAGCACTATGGATTGAGCAGGCAGGCTACGTTATGGAGATTAATAAATGACGGATATATAACCCGTGGAAAAGCCGATACGATGAAGACAGGTATAATAGCTTCAGCCATAAAACTTGGCTATGATGATAAATTATATATACCCACACCAGAAGAAAAGCAATATGCCACTTATGGAAAATATGTCAAATTGGCTGAGGAATTAAAAACAAAAGAACTCGTTTCAACTGGTAAGTATGAAGAATTACTTTTAAACGGTTTTAGAGCAGACATTGTATACGGGTTTGATACACAAGAGGAAGAAAAGTATGACTAATAAGTTGTTTTTTGATACTAATTGTATCTCTACCTTTTTGTGGGTGAAAGAGAGAGAATTTTTTATTTAAAACTCTATCCAGAGATAGTTGTATTGCCTAAACAGGTATATGATGAGTTATCTAATCCAAGTATTCCTCATATAAGGCGTAAGGTAGACCAACTATGTTCAAATGGAGATATTTCAACAAAGGAAATATTGATAAATTCAGAAGAATATAAGCTATATGTGTTTTGCAATAGAAAAGTTTAGAACTTTGTAGCCTTCCAATCCATATTTTATTTTTTCGAGAAAGTGCGTTCATGACTCGATAGCTATCCCCTGTAAAGCTCAAAATGTGGGCGTGATGAATCACGCGGTCGACCAGTGCCGCAGTCAGTCTGGAATCGCTAAAAATCCGATTCCATTGACTGAACTCCAGATTGGAGGTGATGATCACACTCTTTTGGTCGTACCAATCCGAGATGAGTTGGAAAAGGAGCTCCGCCCCTTCCCGGCTGAATGGGACATATCCCATTTCGTCTAAAATGATCAGATCTACCTGCTTGAACCGGTTGCGAAACTGCTGAAACCGTCCTTCCCGCCATGTCTTTTCAAGAGTCTCTGCCAAATCAGCCACGCGGTAGAAGCGGACTTCCTTTCCCTGTTCACAGGCCTTGTGCCCGAGCCCGACAGCCAAATGGGTCTTCCCGGTTCCCGGAGAACCGGAGAGGACAATATTCTCCTTGCGGTGAATGAAGTTCAGGGACTCTAGTTCTCCTTTATCCAGCTTAGGAGGCAGATGGACCTGGTCCCGCCATTCGAAGGAGGCAAGCGACTTATGATGGAGGAAGCGGGCCCGTTTGATCAACGTTTTCGCTTTGGTCTCCTTACGGAGTGCCAGTTCACGCCTTAGGAGTTCCTCGACAAACTGTTCTCGGTCCCCGAAGGGGATATCTTCATAGACATCCGCCAGGTGGGCGAGGCGAAGTTGCTTGCACATGTTTTTGATGTCTATGTTCATGCGCCCACTTCCTTGCCGGTGCTCTGAAGACTGTCATACTTCGACCAATCCACTTCATAGGGATGGGAGCCGGAATCATCCGAACACATAGGCTCCAGCTCATAGAACTGGTCTCCGATTTCCTGTATGCTGTGATGGCTTAGAAGGCCGACCAGCCAGCGCAGCCGTTCCTTTCGAAGGCGAAAGTCCGGGATGCTGAGGTACTCGCGGACATTCTGTGGCAAGTACTCCATATGTCTCGAATTGTCCACTGCACGTGGCTTGCGGATCAGGGAAGTCAGGATTTCCTTCCACGGAATCTTTCTGGTCTTGCCCATATACGGTCGGTGGTCTTCAAGCAGGATCTCGCCGAATGGAGAAACGTCCTTGAAGCGGTCCCAGTACTTCACGACATGAAGCTTGGCAAAATTGGCTCCCCTCGGCACATAGACCTTTTCTTTGTCCAACGTGATCTCTCCGTATTTGTTTACCTTGGCCTCCTCCTCTCGGAACACTGGATAATCGGTCTCCGGCAGGGCAAGACAATGCTTTTTCTCCTCATCCAACAGTTCTCTGATCGGAACCTCCTTCTGGTAGTGAAGACGCTCCCGGTCCTCTTCCGATTTCCTGGCCAGGATTCGGCCCAAGTGTTCTAGGTCGTCAATGACAGGAGCGGGGGTCATGAAGTTGTATCGGACATAACCGACCTTGTTCTCTACGTTCCCCTTTTCGTTCCCCGAACGGGGATTGCAGGCGATGGGAGTGAAGCCATAGAAGTTGGCAAACTTGATGAATTCATCCGTGAAGACCATCTCAGATCCATTGCCGCGAGCTTTGGCGACAGCTGGACGCATGTTGTCGATCCGGATGCTTCTCGGCACGAAATCAAACTGCTTGAAGATTTCCTGAAGCCCATGCAAGAGACATTCTGTATTTTCCCTGGGAAGTGGAATCGCGGTGAAGCTATTACTGAAGGGAAGGGACAAAATGAGAGTATGGATATCCACCAGTTCTCCATTCCTCACTGCCTCCATCTGACCGAAATCAAGTTGGGCCTCGCCCGGTGGATGGCTGAGCCGTGTCATATTTTGGTCAACAGGGGCCTCGGTCTCTTGCTTACTTTCGCGCCATTCTTGAATGAACAGGCAAACGGTCCGATAGGACCCTTTAAACCTCTTCTTCTGTAGCGCTTCAAAGATGCTCTTGTTATTCCTGCGTTGCTTTTTCTTTAGCTTCTCGTCCTCCCAGCCAGTCAGAGACGATCGCTCCCCAGTCCTCGTCGTACATCATTCCTGTCCGGGCTTTCTGTTTCTCTTGAGGAACCTGTTCTTCATCCGCATATTTCTTCGCAGTCGTCCAGGCGATATTCAATGTATTGGCGATTTTATTGATGGAAAAGGATTTCTCATTCCGTAAAATTTTGATAGTATGTACGATAGGCATTGCCAGCATCCTTTCAACCTCCACTGTTTTGATTCGGCACCAAATACAGTAGGGAAAATCGGGAAGGCTGGCAAGCCTATTTTTTTGCACTTTTTTCTGCTTGCAGCATTCTCACTTTTTCATTGCAATCCGGAGGTGCGGACAAAAACCTGGACCTAATATAAAACCAGGGGGTTCCGCATGTTTACCTATCAGGAAAGAATTAAGGCAGTCCAGTTAGTAATACAGTACGATATGAGTTATGCAACAGTAATACGTGAACTAGGATACCCTTCAAAAGGGGCGCTTATCAACTGGTACAAAGAATACATCGAAAATGGTGATCTTCATAAGGATTTCATAAGAAAGTCAAAATACAGCGAAGAAGAACGCCAAAAGGCTGTTGCTTACTACTTGGAGCACGGCAAATGCGTTTCCCGTACAGCTAGGATCCTGGGATATCCTAGCAGACCTGAACTTGATGCTTGGATCAAAGAGCTGGCCCCTGAAGAAAAGAAATATTGTCGGTCAGGAGGATCACTGATAAAATATACGCGTGAACAAAAAGAAAAAGCAGTCATTTCCTTGTGCTCAAGAAGTAAACCCGCTAAAGAGGTTGCTAATGAAATTGGGGTATCCCGTGAAGTCCTTTATAACTGGAAAAGGCAGCTTTTAAAAGAAGGACGCGAACCAAAAATGACAAAGAAAGACAAAGTTTCAAATACATCAACTGATGTCAAACATGAAGGACAAACAACCGATTTACTGGCTGAAAAAGAACACCTGACAAAACAAGTAGATGAACTTCAAAAAGAAATTTACCGTCTGCAGCTGGAGCGGGACATATTAGAAAAAGCCGCAGAAATCATAAAAAAAGAAAAGGGCATTAGTCTTGCAACATTCACTAATCATGAGAAGGCTATAGTGATTAATGCCCTAAGAGAAAAATATTTTCTGAAGGATCTTCTTCAAATTCTCCATATGGCCAAAAGCAGCTATTGTTACCAAGCCTTTATCCTGAACAAAAGTGATAAATATGCTGACTTGCGTAAAGAAGTAAAGAAAGCATTTAATGGATCTTCCAGTCGTTACGGTTATCGCAGAATCCATTCTGTCATTAAATTAGCCGGCACAGTCATATCAGAAAAGGTAATTCGCCGGATTATGAAGGAAGAGCAATTAATCGTACCCAGTATAAGGCGCAGGAAATACAACTCATACAAAGGTGAAATTAGCCCGGAGGTAGCGAATGTTATTCATCGTGATTTCCATGCGGACAAGCCAAATGTAAAATGGCTTAGCGATATAACGGAATTTCATATCCCAGCCGGAAAAATATATCTGTCTCCCATAATTGACTGCCTTGATGGGCTGCCAGTAAGTTGGACCATTGGAACATCACCGGATGCTGAATTAGTTAATAGAATGCTTGATGAGGCAATCTCTGTACTTAAAGAGGGTGAGCACCCCGTAATTCATTCAGACCGTGGCAGCCATTATCGTTGGCCAGGTTGGATAGAACGAGTGGAAAAGGCTCAACTTACACGCTCAATGTCAAAGAAAGGTTGTTCACCTGATAACTCCGCCTGTGAAGGCTTCTTTGGCAGACTCAAAAATGAGATGTTTTACAATCGCCACTGGACCGGTATTACAATAAATCAATTCATAAAGCAACTTGATGAATACATAAAGTGGTATTCATCAAAACGGATTAAGTTATCGCTAGGTGGAATGAGTCCTTTAGATTACAGAAGAAGTCTGGGGTTGGCTGTTTAAGGTCCAAGAAAACGTCCGCACTCCCTCCTCTTAACTTTTATTTTGCACTACACAGGGGGTACATATTCTTAAGCAATTCAGCAGTCTGAACGCGTATTACGGTTGTTGAATAACATTGAAGCATCGTAGAAAAAGGTTTTGTTTAGGATATAATATTAAACAATTTTTATAGAATATCATTCAGGGGAACTACTGCAAGGTATGCGGTAGTTTTTCTCATAAAGTGGGATTAACCAACTAGCTAAAGCTAGTAATGTAATTTTTATACTCATGTTTACATAAAAGTAAATATAAAGTATTATATAGTAAATAGTCCCATTTAGGAGATGATAACGATGAAGCGATTTATCATTGGATTTTTATCTGGTGCATTAATATTTGGTTCATTAACGGCTTTTGCTGTAAGTGGAAAAATGATAGAGGTTTTCTATACTGTGAAGGATATTAAAATTAATCAAATTTCTAAGATGCCAAAAGAGGAGCAGCTTAAGCCCTTTATCCATAAAGGAACAACCTTTGTCCCCTTACGCTATATTAGTGAAAATCTTGGCTACCCTGTAGCTTGGGATGGGAAAACGAATACGGTTTTAATTGGTGAAACCGGTGAAGAAACTGCGGTATATCCAGGAAACGGGATAGAATCGATGAACTTTCAAAAGGGATCATGGCATGACTATACATACAAATATAATTCATCGAGAACGGTAGCAGACAATATTGGAAACCAGTATAGTAATTATCTCACATTTTCCGTTAGTTCAGGATCAAAAGAAGAAAATTGGTGTGAGTTGGAGTTCCCATTAATGGGTGAATATCACTAGTGTTGCATAAATAAAGATAGAATATTTAGTTTATTGATTCTCTCACTTTTAAGTTAAAAAAGGAAAACTCGAACAAAAAGTGGCTCTGTCCATTTGGCATATTTATACAGTTTAATCAAAGGGGCAACAACGACAGATCCCATTTCTTAAGGGACCGTACGGTCCTCCATGCGACGAACCCATTGATTGGCTGGCTTCCAAAGCAAACGTTTGAGCCAACGTTGGATCTGAAGTATTTTCCGCTGACTATTCATCTCTAGCTGAATCAAAACATGAAGGCAATACACGATCAATGCCGTATAGATCTGATTTTTGACAGCATTTTCACTTTCACCATAGAACGTTTTAATCTTCACATGCTGCTTCAACCATTTGAAGAAGAGCTCAATCGCCCAACGGGCGCGATAGATCTCGCTCACTTCCTCCGGAAGAATATCAAATCGATTCGTAATCAATCGAAGTGTTTTCCCGCGATGATCGAGCACTTCAACGAGTCGGAAGACGTTCTCTGCAAGGCTTGGTGAGGTCCCTAGCCAAACCATTTGATCCGAAAGGATCGCAGGATTTTCACCGGTGTCAAAGGATTTAATGGGATGAGTGACGGCATTGGCTTTCAAACGGGACACGAAAAAATAGCCGTCATCCGTCATACGATCAAAGCGTTCGTAATCGATGTAACCTCGATCAAACACATAAGTCGCGTTCTTGTCATCGATGAGGACTTCCAATTGACCGCGATCGTGTTCTTTAGCGGGTGTAATCGTGAGTTGGTCAGGATAGGTCATGTGTTGGTCCATCATTACTAAGCGTAGATGGACTTTGATTCCTGCCTTCGTCTTCCGAAAATCCGCCCAAGCAAACTTCCCTAAATTCAAGGGGATGGTAGTTGAATCAATGATATGCAATGGCATGGATGATTGGTTCTTTTGATGGAAAGCCTTTATTTTACTGACCAGTTGGAAGAATATCATGGCCATCACATTCGATGGAATTTCACGATTCCGTCGCGATAGCTGAGATACGCTAATCGATTGAAAACCTACGGTTTCCTGAAGACCTTCATCAACAAGGGCATCGCTCATCTCATGTAAGCTATCCCATTGATTGAGTTGAGCGAGAAGCATCAATTTCAAGTAAGCTTCTGTCGTTAGCTTCTTCGTGTAATAGTCAAGATTCCGTATTTTGACCTGTTCATCAAAAAAGTCAAAATTGATGGGAGAAATCCATTTACCAAATGACGAAATTAGTGTATCCTTATCCATGTATATGATCCTTTACGTTGGATTTGGACAGGAACCACCTGTCCTTCCATTGTAAAGGATTTTTTATTGTATGGACCTATAAATATTGAATATTATTTATATTTTGAATCATCTGTGTAAATTAATGCAACACTAGTGGGTGAATATAAAAAATTTATTTCAACCATTGGATTACTAGATACTAGTAAGAATACAGTACTAACATTTAATGTAGCATTTATTCTTGATGGTAATTCGGTGTATTCTACAATGGTAAAGGCAGGTGACTTCCCAGAGGAGATATCTTTTGATACTGCGAATGCTCAAAAAATGACAATTAGGGTCACCGCAGATTCTCGTAATTTGTTTAGTACAGATATCGGATTATTCAATGCTCATTTTATTAAATAGGGGTCAGTCCCCCACTCCACTAAAGCGGTAAAGAAAAGAGCAACTGCATTGATTCGCAGTTGCTCTTTTCTTATACTCGGCATCCACATATGACAAATTTTACTTAATCAATACAACAATTTAAGTAAAAAGGATGATAGAATTACAATGTAAGTAAAATATGGAGGAGGAATTGATTTGAAACACTTTAGAAAAAGTGTCGTCATTGTTTTAGCCTTCATTATCGGTATGTTTGGTACAATCAATATTTCCTACGCCGAAGCGGCAAAAGCAGAGCCTATTCAAATTACTATTCTTGGTACCTCGGATACCCATTCCAATCTATACGGTTTTAGTTATGAGGATGATATGGAATCAAAGAACAACGGCTTGGCTCGTGTCTCTACTTACTTAAAGGCAACAAGGGCTCAGAATCCCAACACTATTCTCATCGATAATGGCGATACATATCAGGGGACGATCCTAGCTGATGCAATCTATAATCAACTAGATGTGGTTCATCCCGTTACTAAGGTACTGAATCAGATGAAATATGATGCCATGGTTTTAGGAAATCATGAATTCAATTTTGGCATGAATTTTGTTGATAAAATTGTCAAAGAACTAGAGATGCCTGTTCTTGCAGCAAACGCAGTCTATAAGGATGGCAGAGAGTTAGCCAAGCCTTATACGATCATAGAAAAAGATGGTGTAAAGATCGGTATCCTCGGTCTCACCAATCCCAATGCCCCACGGTGGGATGGAGAAAAGGTAGACTCTGTTCAATTTAGTTCGGTAGCAGAAATAGGTAAGAAATATGCGAAGATTCTTAAGGAAGAGGAGAAGGTGGATCTCCTAATTGTCTCCGCCCACGTGGGCTTCATTCCAGAATATGATGAAGAGACGGGTGCCGATGGTGCAGAGAAATTATTGAAGGAAGTTCCTGAAATCGATGTACTCTTATTAGGTCATAATCATACGAAGAATGCTGAGCAAATCGGCAATACGCTCGTTGGTTCACCGCGAAATAATGGACGTGATGTGGTTCAATTCGATCTCAATCTAGCAAAAGAAGATGGCAAACTCGTAGTCGTTGATAGAGCAGTGAAAACCGTAGATATGGAAACCGTAGAGCCTGATCAAGAGATTCGTGATCTAATCCAAGTAGAGCATGACACCACCATCAACTTTATCAAGGGTGAAGGCGGAGAAGAGGATGGAATTGAAGGGGGAGGCATCTTCGGCCAAGCTTCTGCAGACTTCCAGCCTAAGAATGAAATCCTGGGCATTCCAGAAGGTAAGCTACGGGATACGGCAGTGATTGATTTAATCGCGATGGTCCAGCTGGATATCTCCGGAGCTGATGTAACGGCTGTGGCCCTATTCCAGGATAAGTCCGATATTAAGACTGGCGATATCAATTATGGAACCCTATTCAATATCTATAAATTTGATAACACCTTATATACAGTGGATGTAACAGGCAAAGAGTTAAAGGCATTCATGGAATGGTCCGCTTCTCACTATAATACATGGAAGCCCGGCGATATCTCCATCTCCTTCGATGAGAATATCCCTGGATATCGTTATGATATGTTTGAAGGCGTAGAGTATAAGGTAGACTTATCCAAGCCCGTCGGTGAGAGAATCGTTGATGTAACATTCAAAGGTGAACCATTAAAGGATGATCAAGTATTAACCTTAGCCGTAAACAATTATCGCTACTCCAGTGGATTAAAGGCGAATAAGCTTGTAGCAGCCAATAAAAAGTGGGAATCACCCAAGGCGATTCGAGATTACCTCGCTGAATATATTCAAAAAGAAGGCACCATCCATCCTGTCGTAACAAACAACTGGGAGATCGTCGGGGTAGACTTAGATCATCCTCTTCGTGATGAGATTATTAACTTAGTCAATACGCAAAAATTGCCCGTACCATATAACCAAGCTCTTAATATTCAAGAGCTAGAAGCGCAAGGTGTCATTAAGGATGGGAAGGTCGTAGCACCAGCAACAGATGAAGTTGTAGGGCAAGATCCGGAGCCTTCTGAAGCTCCTGTCACGACCACACCCACACCACAGGTAGAGTCGAAGCCAGAGAAGCCTGAAGAGCAGAAGGCTGAAGTAGATCAGGAGACCAAACCGGAAGAGAAGAAGTCGGTTGTCTATGTGGTGCAAAAAGGCGACTGCCTAATCAAGATTGCGAAAAAATATAATGTACATTACCTCGATATTGCCAAAGAGAACAACATCAAGAATCCCAACTTGATTTATCCCAATCAAAAGTTGGCCATCACTTTACCATAGGGGTCAGACCCCCACTGCGTAGACCCCCACTGCGTTAAAGCATTAAAGAAGAGAACTACCATATTCGATTATGGTAGTTCTCTTCTTTTTAATTGCTTTCCTATCTCTATTAACCATTCTTTCTGCTTACTATTGATTCGCGGAAGTGGATGATAGTACAAATTACCATCTTTTCTGATACCGCAATAACGCCTCGAGGAAATACAATTGAATGCTTGCTTTCCTAATCCTACTAGCTTCAGATTCACTCCCCATGCCAATAGATACAGGACCTCTTCGTCAATCGAAGCCAACAGTTCATCCTTTCTCTGCATAGAAAAGATGGAATGAACCGTATTTCCTGCATAGCGGATTCCATTGAGATGCTTCATGAAATTTTGGCTATTCGGCTCTCTTACATCAGATAGGTTAAGAATGCGGACATGCTTTATATTATGTTCCAGCATAAGTCTCATAATCTGATACTGTGTATCATCTGGTTTCGCCAGAGTCAATTCGTTGGTAACAATCTTATGTAACTGGGATGAGGTATATCTTCTCTCCTTATAAGTGCTATCCGCTGGTGAAGACGAACCAGGATTCATCATGATGGCAATCAGCTCTGGCTGATGCTTTAGTGAATCTTCAATAGTAAATAAGGTACTATCGTTTGCGATGATTTCTAGTCGGTTTCGGCAAGATAGAATAATATCTTCATCAATCTGTAATTGATAAAATGATCCATAAACAGAATATCTTCCATCGAGCTCAGCTTTGCTTATCAAGTTATCATCAGTCCTTTCTTAAGATATCAATAATATTGTAGGATATTGGTTATTAGTTGTTAAATGGAATGATCTAATATATGTATAAAAGTCGTAAATAATGACGATATTTATATATGAAATATAAAAATACATTATATAAATATAAAAAAAGGAAATAATTTATCAAAAATATTTATAACAACATTTCAGTGTGATATACTCAAATTAAGTATTGAACATAGGAATGTGCCAGTAAAAAATGAATTCATTACAGATTGAATTTTGTAATTCCACTAACCAAAAACGAAGTAAAAAATAAAATGATTAATAAAAGATATGAGGGGGGATAGTGATGACAACTGTTGTCAGGGTTTATGAAGTAGAAATTACTAACCTGAAAAATGTTAAAAAAGGATCCTTCCATACAAATTCTAATTTTGCTCATATGGATAAGGCAGATATTATTGGATTTTATGGACAAAATGGCTCTGGAAAAACAAGTGTTGTTGATGCATTTAATTTGTTGAAAATCTTGCTATCTGCGAAGCTATCTAACAAGGATCAATTTATATTGCCTAAGTTGACGGATAATTTACTATATTTAAATGAAGAATTCATTGGATTGATGTTTAAATTTCTCGTAAAGAATCAATATGGTGAGTTCTATGTACATTACCATACATCTTTAATGGCTGGGGAAGAACGACTACAAGTAATGAAAGAGGAGATATCTTATCGTGAAAATGAGAAGAATAAGCGATTCAAAGTACTAATATCTAAAAATAAGAACCAAATCTCCATTCGCAATAAATCAGTCAATGAAATGAATGAATCAGAAAGAGTCACATGCATGGTCGCAAACAAAATGGCTGCAACGAGCTATACTTCTTTT